>JAQYWP010000149.1 GCA_029379285.1 Rhizonema sp. PD38 | reverse complement strand
GTTATATTTACAGTCGAGATTTCTACTTAAAATATTTTCCAAAAATTCCTCAGGTATACGATCAGTTGAAAGGCATTGAACCTCATCGAGAAACAGAAAATTATCTAGCAACAGTAGAAATACTTAAAAAACAAGTTGGTCAAACAGGTTTGCAATCCCCTCAGGTAGAACAAAAATTAGAGGAATTGCGTAGCCTGAGTACTGAAATGATTGATAGTAATCCTTTTGCGATAGCAGGTAAAAGTGGTAAATTAGAAACAATTAAAAATCGGATGCTTGCTCACACACGGCAAAAATCGTCTGCGAAGCTTAGCTTTAACATTTTTTGGAGTCAAGCATATTTATCAAAAAAAGGTTGGAAACCAGAAATTAATTTTTTTGAAAAAAAAATAGCGCCTTTAATTGCTAGTAACTACTACAGACACATTGGGGAAAATGACAAATTTATTGATAATTTCTGGATAATTGACTTACCTTTTGTGATTTTATTTGGTATAGAATTGCTAGCACGTAGCTTCTATATTAAAAGTCGCCATCGTGGTTTTAGTTGGTCAAATGCGATTTTTTGGCGCTGGTATGACTTATTTTTGTTAATTCCATTCTATCGGTGGTTACGAATTATACCTGTGTGTATTCGTCTTGACCAATCGCAGTTATTAAATCTCCAACCAGTCAGGCAGCAAATTCATTTAGGAATTGTTGTCAATTTTGCTGAAGAACTTACGGAAATTATTGTAGTTCGAGTCATCAATCAAATTCAAGGTTTAATCAAAAGGGGAGAGTTAGTACACAGGCTATTACAGAAAGATAATAATTTTTCATATAAAGATATTAATAACATTAATGAAGTGGAGGCGATCACGAATCTTTTAGTGCGAACAACTATCTACCAAGTTTTACCCAAAGTCCAACCAGAGATAGTTGCTATTTTACGCCACAATATTGAGAGTGTTTTAAATCAAACGCCTATCTACCGCAACTTGCAAATCTTCCCGTTGGTGGAACAGATGCAAACTCAGTTGAGCGAACAATTGGCAATCCAGATTACGACTAACCTATACAATACTTTAGTAGCTGCAACATTAGATCCTGTTGCGGCAAAACTCACTACTCAATTGGTACAAAGTTTTAGTGCAGCTTTAAAAACAGAAATACAGGAAAAACAAGTCCTTTCAGAAATCCAAAGTTTACTATTAGACTTTTTAGAAGAAGTCAAGCTCAACTACGTCCACAATATGTCGTCTGAAGATATCGTGCAAACAGTAGAGCAAACCAAGCAACTTAGAACACAAGTAGCAATTCAGCCAATCTTAAAGAGTCCTAAATCCTGAGATATCGTTCTCCTCCTGCTCACCTCTGTATTGCTTCTGTGACTCCCCAGTTTCAAGTTAGTTGTCTTTTCGCTACAGAAAAAATGCGCTAAACTCAAATGAGAGACGAATCAACATTGGTTCGTTACAAGACTTCTTGGAAGATATACCTATCGCAGGAAGTGGGTCAACGCCCACTTTTTTTGTTTATTAGCCACATGACTCATCCTTTAGTCCCACAAATTATTGAATTAGCAACACCAGTGGCAGAAGAACTGGGATTGGAAGTTGTTGGGGCCGTTTTTCATACTAACCAACGTCCGCCAGTTTTGCGGTTAGATATCCGTAATCCTTACCAGGATACCGGGTTGGATGATTGCGAACGCATGAGCCGTGCTTTAGAAGTCTCCTTAGATGCGGCGGAGATCATTCCAGATACTTATGTATTGGAAGTATCAAGTCCTGGTATTTCTCGGCAACTGATAACTGACCGAGAATTTATTTCCTTTAAAGGATTTTCTGTGATTGTCTGGACTTCTCCAGCCTACGAACAACAGCAAGAGTGGATGGGGCAGTTGGTTCGTCGGGATGAAACAACTGTTTACTTAAATCAAAAAGGTCGTGTGGTTGAAATTCCACGCACCTCGATTACTAAGGTGCAACTAGACGAGCACCGCTCTTGAGAACTATCGGCTATCAATTATTAGCTATCAGCTTTTAAGGCATGACATTCAAGTCTGAATGTGTGTTGTCACTTGTTTGGATTAGCGTTCCCATGCAAAAAGTTGATTGTTAATAGCTAAAAGCTGACTACTTTTTACATGACACTATAAGGAGATTGCCTATGTCAATGGTGACTTTAGCCGGATTAAAAGATTTAGTTGAAAATATCAGTCGCGAACGGAATTTGCCCCGCGTTGCAGTTCAAGCAGCGATTCGAGAAGCACTACTTAAAGGTTACGAACGTTATCGTCGCGCTCAAAATCTGGAGAGAAAACAGTTTGATGAAGATTATTTTGAAAATTTTGATGTACAACTTGATGTTGAAGAAGAAGGCTTTCGTGTCGTTGCTACTAAAACTATAGTTGAAGAAATTGTCAACTCCGATCATGAAATTTCTCTCAAACAAGTTCAAGACATGGGAGGTGATGAAGCACAACTTGGGCAGGAAGTCGTGCTGGATGTGACTCCAGACCAAGGGGATTTTGGTCGGATGGCGGCGATGCAAACCAAGCAAGTATTGGCGCAAAAATTACGCGACCAACAGCGCCAAATGGTGCAAGAAGAGTTTCAGGATTTAGAAGGAACTGTCCTACAAGCAAGAGTCCTGCGATTTGAAAGACAATCTGCAATTATGGCAGTGAGCAGTGGCTTTAGTCAGCCAGAGGTAGAAGCGGAATTGCCCAAACGCGAGCAGTTGCCCAACGACAATTATCGAGCGAATGCCACCTTTAGGGTTTATCTCAAAAAAGTTTCCCAAGGTCAGCAGCGAGGACCACAATTACTCGTGTCTCGTGCTGATGCTGGTTTGGTCGTTTATCTGTTTGCCAACGAAGTACCGGAAATTGAAGATGAAGTCGTACGGATTGTAGCTGTAGCACGGGAAGCTAATCCTCCCTCCCGTCATGTTGGTCCTAGGACCAAAATTGCAGTTGACACCCTTGATCGCGATGTAGATCCAGTTGGTGCTTGTATTGGAACTCGGGGATCGCGGATTCAAGTCGTTGTTAACGAACTGCGCGGAGAAAAAATAGATGTGATTCGCTGGTCTCCAGACCCGGCAACGTACATTGCCAATGCTCTTAGTCCAGCAAGGGTAGACGAAGTACGTCTTATGGACCCGGAAACAAGACAAACTCATGTACTTGTTGCTGAGGATCAATTAAGTTTAGCTATCGGAAAAGAAGGACAAAATGTCCGTTTAGCAGCTCGTTTAACTGGTTGGAAAATTGACATTAAGGACAAAGCTAAATACGATTCTGTCGCAGAAGATATAAAATTTGCTGAGATCCGAGCAAAAGCTCAAATCTTTGAGCCTGATGAAGCAGATGATTATGAGGAACTCGAAGATGAGGTAGCAGTAGATGAATATCAACATGAGGAGCTTGAAGATGAACTCGAACTTGAGGATGAGCCAGAAGAGGAACTCGAAGATGAGTCAGAAGAGGAACTCGACGACGAGCCAGAAGATGAACTCGACGATGAACTTGAACAATTTGTAGAAGCTGCTGAAAATAAACTGGAAACAGCGATCAAGTCAGTGAAGCTCTCATTCGATCTGAAAATGGCTTTAATAGATTTAATAGAAGAAGAAAATTCGGAAGCCGCAGAAAAGTTTAGAATAATGCTAATTGAATCTTCTCTAGATCTGTTAAAGCAGTTTTTAGAAAAGTTCATCTCTCTAGTTAATGCCAATGATATAGCTTCTGCTATGGATAAATTGCAAAGCACTTTGGAAATAAAAGGTATTACATTCCCAGCCATGATCAAAAAGCTTGCAGAGCGACAGTGAAGATTGCCGCATTCGTCTTAGGAATAAAAAGGTATTCCTGAAGAAATCACACAGGTGTCAGGAGATAAAAACTAGAATTGCTGTCTGAAGAATTTTGTACTCAGGGCAAATGACGTTCTTTAAGCAAGTGAAATGTCATCAAGTTATTACTTTTTGAAACCACAGCTTCGGACATATGTCACTTGAATTGTTGTCTTAGGACTCCTGTCTCCTGTCGCCTGTCTCCTGGAGGTGATAAATGAAACCAAATTATCGACGTTGTCTAATATGTCGCAAAGTAGGACTAAAAGATGAGTTTTGGCGAATTGTCCGCCTGTTTCCTTCAGGACAGGTACAATTAGATCAGGGCATGGGGCGTTCCGCCTATATTTGTCCACAAGCGAGTTGTCTCTGTGCATCTCAGAAAAAAAATCGTCTTGGGCGATCGCTACGTGCATCAGTGCCAGAAGCACTTTATCAAACACTGTGGCAACGTCTATCTGCTTCGCCAGAAGAGCCAAAGCGAGGAAAATCGGTCCTTAAAAACCTGCCCTTGCAAGTAGCACTGGCTCATCCAGAGAACGATCACAATACCGAGTCCTTAAGAAAATCTCAAAAATAAAATTTAGTAAAAACTACTGTGTAGCGGTAATTTCTAGAGTAATTGTGCTGACAGCCGAACCAATCGTGCTATCATGACTCTCTCTAAAATCGCTTATATAATGCCAAAATAGTAATAGGGTATGGTTAGCATAGTCCAAACCAAAGGGCGAAGCAAAATTCCTAAAAAGTTTTACTCGATTCTGTCGTGGAAGACTTCTTCAGCAAAACAAAAAAGTACAGCCTGACAACCTGGTAGCGCCAGCGCCCAGTCCGATGACACCTATCATTTTTGATGGGAACGCCAGTATTAAACCGAAACATCTCTCTTTCCTTGGAGGCACCGGCAAAATCAGAACGGCAATCTAAACACAGTCATCAAAGGATGGAGATGTCGCAAACCAGGCAGCCATCCGTTAAAACTGTAAATTAAAGGGGAAGAGTGGATGAACAACGGCAAAGTTAGAATCTATGAATTATCAAAGGAATTGAATTTGGATAACAAAGAGCTATTAGCAATTTGCGACCAGCTCGATATTGCGGTCAAAAGTCATAGCAGCACGATTAGCGAGGACGAAGCAGAACGCATTCGGACTCAAGCAAAAAAAGTCGCAGCGACGGATATGACGTCGAAAAAGGATAATGGCACAAACAGCCATAAACCAAATCCACCACAGCTAGGCGAACGCAATCGACCTACTGCACCCAATAAGCAAAAACAACAAATTTTGGAGATTCGCAAACCAAAACCTTTGAGGAATCATACTGCCAATAGCCCAGATATGTCAGTTGCTAACAATAACCGAGCGGCTTCTGAGGTTTCTCCTCCTTCACCCCCCCGCCCTTTCGCTACACCAGTCTCACCAACGAAGCCGACGGCACCTTCTCGACCTATTCCCCGGAATAATCAGTCAGAGACTCAGCTTGAATCGGCTTTTACAGACGCGGATTCAACAACTACCACTCCGGAAGTAGTAGAACAGATAGCAACAGAAAAACCAGAAAAAGTCGCGGGCAAACCAAAACAGGAAAAACCCCAAAAACCGCAACTGGTAGCTCCACCGACAAGACCGGCAGGAGAAAATGTAGACGGTGTAACGGTAGCAGAGCGTCAACAAAGTCAAAGTGGTGGCAAACCAATCCTCAAACGCGATCGCGACCAAACACCTATTGTCAAGGCAAAGGTCAAGGCCCCGATAAACACTGAGACATCACAGGCACCACCACAAAAAGCTCCACGCCCTACTCTGTCGCCATCTAGACCAGAGAAAGTAAATAGACCATCAGCACCAACTCCTGTGGGAGATGGATCAAGACCGAGACCAGCACGTCCGGAGTTTCATCCTGCTGGTGGGTCACCGTCTGTGGCAAGCCCAAGCAAAGCAGCTTCAGGAGCATCACTTAAGGCAGAAATACTGGATGACGATGATGAACCAGTACCAGTCGATATTCTTGAACTCAAGCGCCCAACTCCTCCCCGTCCGGCAAAGTCAGGGAAAAAGTGGCAGCAAGAAGAGGAAATAATTGACGAAAAAGAGGCAAGTAAGCTAGGTAAGGGAGCGGTCAAAGGCAAGCGGGTTAAGCCAATACTTGAAGATGATTTTGAAGAGGATTTACTTGATGAGGAAGGACTGGACATCGCAACTGCTGTCCAAGTTAGCCTGTCAATTGCTCGTCCTCCCAAACCCAAGTCAGCCAAACCCGCTATGGCAGCCACTGTTACAGCTGTTATGCCGACAGCTAAAGGGAAAAAGACGTCTTTCTCTCGCGAACAAAATCGTCGTCGCGAACCCGAGCAACAAAAACGCGAGCGTCCAGAAAAAGTGATCGTCACAGGTCCAATGACTGTGCAAGAACTGGCTGAAGCTTTGGTGATCGCCGACACAGAGATTGTGAAAATCCTGTTTATCAAAGGCATGGCGGTAAGTATTACCCAAAATTTGGACATACCCACAATCACTCAGATAGCAGCTGAACTGGATGTGGAAATCGAAACTGCCGAACCAGAAGCAGAAGCTCGTAAAGTCACTGAAATGCTGGATGTGGAAGACATGGATAATCTCCAGCGTCGTCCGTCAGTAGTGACAATTATGGGTCACGTAGACCACGGAAAAACGACCCTACTTGACTCAATTCGCAAAACAAAGGTTGCAGCTGGCGAAGCCGGAGGTATCACTCAACACATTGGTGCTTACCATGTAGATGTAGAACACGGTGGAAAAGTTCAGCAAGTTGTATTTTTAGATACACCGGGTCACGAAGCCTTCACAGCTATGCGAGCAAGGGGAGCGCGAGTGACAGATATTGCGATCTTGGTCGTCGCGGCAGATGATGGCGTTAGACCTCAGACAATTGAAGCAATCAGTCACGCTCAAGCCGCAGAAGTGCCAATTATTGTAGCAATAAACAAAATTGATAAAGAAGGGGCACAGCCAGAGCGAGTGAAGCAGGAGTTGACTCAGTACGGTCTGACAGCAGAAGAATGGGGCGGTGACACCATTATGGTTCCCGTAAGCGCTATTAAGGGTGAAAACCTAGATACGCTCCTAGAAATGATTTTGCTGGTAGGAGAAGTAGAAGAACTCAACGCCAACCCAGATCGTTTAGCAAAAGGAACAGTGATAGAAGCTCATCTGGATAAGGCAAAAGGAGCAGTTGCTACTCTGCTGATTCAAAATGGGACTCTACACGTCGGCGATATCTTATTAGCTGGCTCCGTTTTTGGTAAAGTCCGAGCAATGGTAGATGATCGAGGCAAAAGGGTAGAAGCTGCCACTCCATCCTTTGCCGTTGAGGTGCTGGGTTTAAGTGATGTGCCAGCCGCAGGTGATGAGTTTGAAGTATTTGAAAACGAAAGAGAGGCAAGAGCACTCGCCAACGACCGCGCCGACAAACAACGTCAATCTCGTTTGATGCAGGGACGTGTAACTCTGACAACGATCTCAGCTCAAGCTCAAGAAGGTGAGTTGAAAGAACTCAACTTAATTTTAAAGGGAGACGTACAAGGATCTGTGGAAGCTATTGTGGGATCGCTCAAACAAATCCCGCAAAACGAAGTCCAAATCCGCATGTTGTTGTCAGCTGCGGGAGAAATCACAGAGACAGATATCGACTTGGCAGCAGCCAGTGGTGCTGTCATTATTGGTTTCAACACAACTTACGCCAGTGGAGCAAGACAAGCTGCTGATGAAGCTGGAGTAGATGTCAGGGAGTACAACATCATATACAAACTTTTAGAAGATATCCAAGGAGCGTTGGAAGGTCTTCTGGAGCCAGAACTGGTCGAAGAACCTCTCGGACAAACCGAAGTACGTGCCGTCTTCCCCGTGGGTCGTGGTGCTGTTGCCGGTTGCTATGTTCAGTCAGGCAAGCTGGTACGCAACTGTAAACTGCGAGTACGTCGAGGCAGTAAGGTGATCTATGAAGGTGTGCTTGATTCCCTCAAGCGCATGAAAGAAGATGTGCGCGAGGTCAACGCTGGATATGAATGTGGTATCGGCGTTGAGAAATTTAATGATTGGGCAGAAAATGACATCATTGAAGCCTATCAGATGGTTACCAAGCGCCGTACTCTCACGATGACGAAGTGAAAAATATAAGTTGTTGGTTGTTAGTTGTTCTTATAACTAACAACTAACAGCTTTTCAGTATTCTTTACTAAGGACTAAGGAACTATGGCTCAAACTCAAACTTCTCGCGATCGCCATTTTTCTGGCAACATCGAAATCTGGAATAATCTACAATGTGTAATCTCAGCTAGTTCTGGATTCCAGCGTTGGTTGCTAGAATGCGATACTAAAATTCAACAGACCGAACTTGAACAACAAGTACAGCGGTATTTGCGGGAAACTTTAGAAACTTTAGCTTATTAATTAACTAGTTGTGAAAATTCAAACTCTTAGATCCCCGACTTCGCGGAAGTCGGGGATCTCGTTTTTCACGGATGATGCGCGGATTGCTATACAATTTCAAAAATGTTAAGACTTACGCATTGACAAATATCATCAAATATAAAGTAGGAATTAATCGCGTCTCAACCTTGATTGTTCCACAAATGAGGTTTTCCCGTCCACTGTAAGGACCTTCCGGCCGTTCCCCCCGACAAGCGTCTGAAACAAACATTATCCGTTAAACTCGTCGGGGGAAGTTTCCCCCGACAGATTTAACGTTAATACACATGATGTTCAATTTGTATATAGCGATTTTCGTTTTAGTCACATCCCATACGCCCTCAAGAGCGCGAAGTCTTGGGGGCGGAAGCTTCCGTCCCCAGAGCTTCGCGCCCTGACCGATCCAGAAAAGGGATCTTGCCCCTACATGATTATTTGTCGCATTCTTTTTTCAACCTGCTATAAGACTTACGCAAACTCTACGAAAACAGGAGCGCACTCATAGCGATCGCTCTCGGGAACCCAGCTGCCAAAGCGTAGGTCATAGGTTATAGTTTTTCGTATATTGAATAGTAAAACGACAAGAGAGTGCAAAATGCTCGGTTGTTTTGCTGCTAATTATTTTGTGCTATCTACTAACTATTTACATGAAATCCACCTCCTTCTGAAGATGGATAAGTTTAAAAATATTTGACTGATCTTGCACTTTATTAAACGTAATTGAATACATACAGCAAGCACTTCACTGTCGTAGATAAAGATGAAACATCAGGGATTTGACTTCCAACAACTGAACAATTTTCGTAATTTATCCAGCAAAAGCCTTACTGCTATCACACCAGCAGGACTATTCGCTTTGTTACTAATCTCTGGTGTCTCAACACTATTACCAAATCAGGTTAATGCTGGTGTGACAATCACAGCGCAAGCTCCTGCAACTGGAACAGTTATTTATGTTAACTCACAAAGCGGTCAAGATAGCGCTGGTGCTGGAAACGCGGAAGCAACTCCTTATAAAACTATTACCTACGCTCTTAATCAAGCACAACAAGGGACAGTAATTCAACTGGCTCCTGGTACTTATAGTAAAGACAGTGGGGAACAATTCCCACTTGAAATTAAACAAGGTGTGACGCTGCGCGGTGACGAATCCAGTAAAGGGCAGGCGACATTAATTTCAGGTAGTGGTGTTTATATCAGCCCTACCTTTGCTCGTCAAAATATGACAATCCGTGCAGATAAAGATAGCAGTATCGCCGGAGTAAAAGTTACTAATCCTGAGAATCGTGGTACTGGTGTGTGGATAGAATCAACTAATCCCAAAATTACAAACAGTACATTTAGTAATAGTATCCGAGATGGTATTTTTGTGACGGGTACAGGTAATCCGAAAATAGAAAACAATGTCTTTATTCAGAATAAGGGGAACGGAATCTCTGTAGCTAAATCTGCCTCTGGAGAAATTCGGAGTAACTTGTTTCAGAATACAGGTTTTGGACTGGCTCTCGGGGGTAATTCCACACCTCTAGTAGCGGAAAACCAAATCATTCAAAATAAAGATGGTATTTATATCTCGGAGTCAGCTAAGCCAATACTGCGTAAGAATGTCATTCAGAACAACACACAGGATGGCATAGTTGTCACTGTCAATGCTCAACCTGACCTTGGTAGTAATGAAAATCCTGGTGGTAATCTCATCAGTAAAAATACTCATTATGATCTGAACAACTCTACCAAGGCAAATAAGATTCTTGCTGTTGGGAATGAGATAGATGCCAAGCGCATTTTCGGTCAAGTAGACTTTGTCTTTGCCAAAGCTGAACCACTTTCAGGAGGATCTGTTGCTTTCAAAGATTTGCCTCCTGGTTACTGGGCAAAAACTTATATCGAAGCCTTAGCCTCTAAGAACATTATTGCTGGGTTCCCTGATGGCAGTTTTAAACCTAACGAACCCGTTACTCGTGCCCAATTTGCCGCCATTATCGCTAAAGCTTTTCAGCCTCAAGCAAAAAGTGCAAACAAACAGTTTCCTGATGTGCAATCTAATTTTTGGGCTTACGAGGTGATTCAATCTGCTTCCAAAGGTGGTTTTGTCTCTGGTTATCCTGACGGTACCTTTAAACCACAACAGCAAATTCCACGAGTGCAGGTACTCGTCTCCTTAGCTAATGGTCTGGGTTTAAATGCTGACAATCAGAATATCCTTTCAATTTACAGCGATGCTTCCCAGATTCCACAGTACGCTACTAATTCCGTAGCAGCAGCAACTTCACGGCAACTCGTGGTGAACTACCCTACAGTCAAACAACTCAATCCCAATCAACAGGCAACTAGGGCAGATGTAGCTGCCTTCGTGTACCAGGCAATGGTTAATGCAGGTAGGGCTCAAGCAATTTCGTCTCCCTATTTGGTGAAAACTCCTTAATAAAAGTAAACAGTAAAAAGTAAAAAGTAAAAAGTTCAGAGGCATAAAATCGGTTTGGAGCCGCCCAAAGCGCGTCATGGAAAAGAAAATAAAGATTTGTTTCAAGACGCGTAGCGCTCATATTCAAGGCGCATTTATTTAGGGGGATTTTCTTTTTACTTTTTACTTTTATCTTTTTACTTTTTAAGCTGTTCCCAGCGCCACAGGAAAATCATTAAGGCGACAACTCCAACTTGAAGACCTAAGTTAGGCAAAGTACTCTCAAAATCGCGTCCTGCAAGTAACTGAGAAAGAAAGATGAATGCGCCGATAAAGCCAGACGCACCACAAGCAATGTAAATAAATTTACGTAAGCTCTTATATGGAGCCACTGCTTCTGCTTTTAAACGAGCGTATTGTTGAGATTTATTTCGATTTTTGTTATTTGGTTCGCTCACAATTTATAATGTGGGATTGTATATGCCGATGTGGCTCAGTGGTAGAGCACCCGATTCGTAATCGGGCGGTCGCGGGTTCAAATCCCGCTATCGGCTTCTAAATTTAGCAGGAAAATTAGTTGTTTGGGTTAGGAACTGTAACTTAATTTCTGTACAAAGCTACCCATAGTTTACTGTTTGTTCCACTTTTCTCGGGCCATACGCTCAATTACATCACTAAGACTGTTAGCTCCTAATTCAAGTTGTTTTTGCTCTAACCATTGGATAGCTGTTTCAGTCAAAGTCATGGTGAATCTACGTTTGGATTCGTTATAGATTTTTTTGCCTGCCATATTGACATTTCTCTTATTACTCACATATGATACGAGTATGACAGATTTGAGAGGTCGAGTCAAATGACTACACTCACGTATTGCAAAGGAATACTAACACCTGAAAACGAGCTAAACGAACTCGGTTTCACAACTTTCGAGATGTTTTTAGCAGCGTATTCGCCAATAGTTCACAAAGCAGCATGTGAGACACTCAATCATTTACTGACTGTGAAGAAGTTTAATAAATCCGAATGGAACACGTATCTACAAAAAACCTATAACATCAATAAACGTCATGCCAACGGTATTATTTCTGATGCCAGTGGTCGTGTAGATTCAGCTAAAAAATGTCGGATTAACCAGATAAACCAATTAGAAGCTAAACTAAAATCTGCTCTTAGTTGGCTGAAAGCTGCTGAAAAACAATTAGCGGATTCTCAAAAGTTTTATGCGAAAAAGGATTGGCAGCACTCGAAAACTGGTTGTAAATTTCCGTTATCATGTTCATGGCAATTCAAATCTACCAACTGGCGTAATCGAAAATTTCAAATTCATAACAAGAAACGCTATATTTACCAAATTCAACATCATATAAAACATCTAAAAAACTCATCAATACAAGTATTCGTACCAAAAGACAACGTTTTTATAGTTGGCTCTAAAGATGAATCATTAGGCAATGTAATATGTCAATGGGACGGTGATCAGATTAGATTCAGAGTACCTTACTGCTTCAGGGTAAGCGCATCTCAAACGCTATTGACAGCTAGGTTACGTCTCCTGAGTGGGGTCGGCTAGTGCAGCTGCCAACAGGGTGAGCATATAGTCATCATCCATTGCAGCACGCC
>JAQYWP010001039.1 GCA_029379285.1 Rhizonema sp. PD38 | reverse complement strand
TCCCTAACGTTTTCTAGCTTACTGGAGAACCGCTCTGGGGCAATCAACCCACGTTCAGACGAGCTTACTTGTTCGCGGTTTATGGTCAACGTTCCCATACCTCCAAAAAGAGCGACTCCGCCCTTGGGACAAGCCCAATATAGAAACTACCTGATTACTTGTCCAACCAATATCCCAGCACTTACAGCCGTGGATTTAGGACAAAAACAATGTGGCTTAAGCATTTGCTTCCTAGATATTGCTATCTATGTATCTCATGACCACCATCAAAGATTATAGCACGGTAGTTAAAACTACTCGTGCCGTGAAGTCTGCCGGGGGAAGCTTCCCTTTCAAGGGTAGGTATTTAAAAATCAGGCAGTAGATAGGGTGATTTGAAATACATGAAGTTGTGGAGTGAAGGTAGACCAAGGTTCCGATCTTTTTAGGTGTACCTTACACATTACGAGAATTAATGAACGAACAAAAAATGTTGTGATTCTCGCTAGTGAAGACAATGAGATATAATTTATCCAAACGGGAAGGTAAAAACATGTGATGGCTCAACTACAATCCGCCATACCACTCATAACCTTGGTCTTCCCAGTAGCCTTTGGAAGGTGTTAGGCGATTAACCAGTGTAATACGAGTTACCCATTTACTCTGTTTGTAACCGAGTTTAATGGGAGAAGCCAGACGTAGAGGTGCTCCATTATCATCTGACAGAGGTTGACCATTTTTCTGATAAGCCATCAAAGTCTGAGGATGGAGAGATGAAGGCATATCCCAGCTTTCGTAATAACCGTCAGCAGATTTGAAGTAAACAAAGCGAGCGTTCTTTTTAGGAAGAGCCAAAGATATTAAATCTCGCAATCGTACACCTCCCCATTGAACGATCGCTGACCAACCTTCGACACAAACATGACGAATGACCATTGAAGTCAGAGGCATTTTCTGAATATCCGTTATGCTTAATTGCATTGGATGGTTTACCTCACCATCAATAGTTAGCCGATATGTTTCTGGGTCAATATCAGGAACAGAGTTAAACGTATTGACCAGAAGAGCTTTAGGCTCAATGGCACTGATAGGAAATTCTGGGACAGGCTTTTGAGGATTTAGTATTAAAGCTTCTATACTTTGGTTGAGAGGCTCAAAAGTTTTCTGTGCAACATCATCAAACAAACGAGATCCACAACCGGACATCAGCAAACTGGTAGCAGAAAGTCCCGATAGTTGAAGTAGTTGACGGCGAGTTAATAGTTTTCGAGGACGAAGAATTGGATCCATAAAGCACCTCTACCAAAAGATGGAATTAATTAATCGGCAACCTCCTACTTTGAGTCCTAACAAAAAGTGGACGATCACAAACACAACTACGATTGGAATGGTTGCGAAATGAACCACTCGTAGTGCCTGCCAACTTCCCAGTAGGTCAACTATCCAATGGAACTGAGCCGATTTATACATTCCCAACCCACTGATGATCGCCAGCAATAGAATTGGAACGATCGCAGTGTAAACGACTCGATGCCAAGCATATATTTTGCGTTTTGGGTTTTTACCCTCTTGCAGTGCTTTCAAGTCACTAACATTCACAAATCGACGCTTCCAACGTTTCTCGAGCAAAATGTATAATCCGTACCATAGTAAATTCAGTGCGAACAGCCACATAGCAGCAAAATGCCAGTGTCTACCCCCACCTAGCCACCCTCCCAGCAAAAACAGGGATGGAAAGTGCCAACCCCCACGTCCACCGAAAACTGGATTAGCATTGTATATCTGTAGCCCACTGGTGATCATTAATAGCAGGCTAATGATGTTAACCCAGTGAAATATCTTGGCTAAAAGAGCCTGATTTGGTTGCGGTCGTGACTTTTTGGAAGGAGTAGACGCCTTCATAATATTTGCTTGCCTTTCTATTATTTAAGGTCTCTAAAAATATATTTTGATATCCAGTTGCATTATATAAAGTATGTGGTCAAGTAACGGTTGATAAGTGCTAAACGCTACATCTAATCACATCATAGTGGTAAACGGGGAAAAAGTGGTGCTAGCCAGAGTTGTACTTGGACATCCCAACCCAGGAGAATTGCGATCGCCGTTACCGCTATCATGACACCCCCCACTCTTTGCAGAATCATGCTGTGAGACCGCAACTTTAGTAACTGTTTACCTAAACGGCGACCTCCATAGGCAAGTGCGAGCAAAGGTAATGCTGCCCCTACACCATAAATAACAAGTAAAGCGAAGGCACTTGCAACTTGATGTTTAGCTGCTGCTAACACAAGTATGCTTCCTAAAACAGGTCCCGCACAAGGTGTCCACAGCAAACCCAACTGAGTTCCCAACCAAAACTCTCCTCTTAATCCGATACGCACGCTTTCTGTGCTTCTTTTACGTTTTGGTAAATAACTTAACAACCAGTAACTCCAAGACGGAAAAATCGCTAGAATTCCCATGAACAGTAGTAGAAAAATTGCGACAGTTCGCAAACCGTTAGCTAATCCTGTAAACCAGCTTGCTGTTACTCCTAAAAGACTCCCTGCGACAGCAAATCCTCCCACCAAGCCTGTGACCAAAGCAATGGGACCATAACGATGAGACTGTAAGGAGCGACCTACTAACACAGGTAGGATAGGGAGAACACAGGGTGATAGCACGGTCAAAAATCCACCCAGTAGTGCCAGACCAGCCGATACAGTAGAAATAGCCATTTGTCTACCCTAATAACTTACGGATTGTCTGTTCTGTAAGATCGTAGGCTCCCTCCCCAATATGGTCATATTGCAGAAACCCTTGACGATCCGTTAAAAATAAATGTGGCCAATACTGATTGCTATAAGCGTTCCAGGTTTTGAATTCGTTATCTAAAGGAACCGCATAAGTAATTTTATGTTGCTTCAACGCTCTTTTCACATTGTTGGCATCCCGCTCAAATGCAAACTCAGGAGTGTGAACCCCAATCACCTTAAGTCCTTGCGCGGCAAATTGCTCATGCCATCGCACAACATAGGGGAGAGTACGTTGACAATTGATACACCCGAAAGTCCAAAAATGAATCATGACAACCTTCCCCTTAAGACTTTCGGTTGTTAGGGGAGGAGAATTTAGCCACTGGCTTATGCCCTGAAACTCAGGTAAAGCCTTACCTGAAGGCTTGACAGCAACATCACTTGCGGTTACTAATTTACTCGAATTCTGGCTTTGGGGAGTCGCACTATCTGATTTTTCAGATGTCAGTTTCAGAATTGCTCCTGCACCTGCGAGCATAGCTCCAGCCCCAATACCTGCTATAAAATTGCGTCGTCGTACCGAATTCTTAGTCACCATGTTATTTTTTAGTTTGTTGTTTATTATTTAGATATTTAGACTTTCTTTACACTTGAAAATTACATATGTAAAAACCAGAAATGTACAAATAATAAGAATGGGAATCTTACTACATCAGCAAGGGAGTAGG
>JAQYWP010001038.1 GCA_029379285.1 Rhizonema sp. PD38 | reverse complement strand
AACCGGCGCCTACGGCGGGAAACCCGCCGTAGGCGACTGGTGTTAGCGTAGCGGTAGCGTTAGCGACGAACGAGCGTCACCCGTTAGCGCAGCGTTAGCGAGGAACGAGCGTCAGGGCGGTTTTTTGTATCGGTATTCTTCTGGCGGGAAGGGAGTAGGACTTACGCATTGACAAAGTTGGCAAGATATGGAATGAAAGAAAGCAGGAAAAACAGGCGATGCTTTCACCAGACGCTACCGCGAACGGCGGGCTACGCCTACGCTAATCCGTAGGAGTCTGAAAAGACGATAATTTATGTCTAAAGCGTCTCAGCAGGTTCAGAAAAAATCTTTAAAAATCTGAGATATCCACTGCTTGACTTTATCCGTAGTTGTCTCTGTCTCTTTGCGCCGCGCATTTTCTCAGCATTGCTGAATATTTTTGAGGGGAATGGTGACGGGTATTGCAATAGTCATTTAAGTTAATTTGTTTAGGGTGTGTTGAAAAAGCGATCGCTTTCTTTACTCCTCACCTTTGAGCCTGAAAAATTTGTTCAGCAGTCAAATTCAGTTCTGGAAATGTGGGTGATTTGATGATATCGCTCCCCCTAAACTGCTGCAATTGATATTCCCCATCGATTAGCTGGTATACAGAGAGAGTCGGTTGTTTGGGATTACCAATAAAGCGCACTCCACCCAAACCTAGATAATCCACAATCCAGTATTCCGGAATCCCTATCGATTCGTAGTCAACGAGTTTGTAACCATAGTCATCACGCCAATTGGTGAGGCAGTGCGTTGGACGGGTTTCCCGGCTTGAAGCAACTGCCGTACTAACAACCTCGATAATTATTGGGATGGATGCACCATAAATGAGGGTTGATTTTTTCTCCCATAATGGCTCAGATGTTAGCTTGCGGCGATCGACTAATAGTAAGTCTGGATTATAGCCAGTTTCCTTGTTATTTGGTTTGACTAAGGCTTTTTGCGGAATGCGATATGGCAAATGCAACCGGGAGTATTCTAAGGTTAATTCCTGAGTCAGGAATCCTGTAACATCTTCATGGGGTCCTGTTGGTTGCATTTCTACTATTGTGCCATCGTGTATTCACAGCGCCGATTCTCTGGCAGCCAGTCAATAAACTCATCGAAGGTTAGTTGTTTGGGTGATGCTTGAATCATGGAGAACCTCGCTGTTCAAGATGAATAATGTTACTGAGTTTGAATTGAGTGTTTAAACCCTTTCGATCCTATAACCAATTTTGATCGCAACAATCGGATAGAACAGAACTGTATTATCAGCTTAATCTAGTGTCACTTAGAAAAAGGATCAAGTAATTAGTCCAAAAAAATAAAGATGGATCTTTCGGAGTGAATACTTTTGTTGACACTATCTGTGTTTTGTGAAAGATCTTTCTTTTTTATGAAAGAAGCGATCGCATTTCACAGGCAATCGGAGTTGGTTTACTAAGTACAAAGTATCAAATGAAACAGGAAACTCTTTGGCAAGCAGTGAGCGATCGCGACTGTAGTTTTGAAGGAAAGTTTTTTTACGGTGTCCGTTCTACAGGTATTTACTGCCGACCGACTTGCCCCAGTCGAAGACCGAATCGGAACCAAGTTTGTTTCTTCGAGTCGGCACAATCCGCTGAAGCGGCTGGGTTCCGACCTTGTAAGCGATGTCAGCCCCAGTCTGAAACAGTTCTTAATACGACCAAAAACAAAATTATGGTAGCTTGTCAATACATTGAAGCACAAGTTGATCGCATCCCAACGCTCTTGGAATTAGGTTCTCATATTGGGATGAGTCCAACTTACCTACAAAGGTTATTCAAGCAAATTATTGGTGTATCCCCCTTTCAATATGCAGACGCCTTGCGTGTAGGAAGATTGAAGCAGTGTCTCCAAGGAGGAGAGGAAATTGTTCATGCGTTGTACAATACAGGTTATGGATCGAGTAGCCGATTATACGAGAAGGCTCCCCAGCAATTGGGAATGACGCCCAAGATTTACCAGGGTAAGGGAACGACAATGCGTATTGCCTACACTATCGTCCCAAGTCCACTGGGATATTTGCTTGTAGCAACAACTGAGAAAGGGATCTGTGCTGTTAAACTAGGTGATGAAGCAGATGTTCTCGTACGTACTTTGATTCTGGAGTTTACTCGAGCTGATATTTTCCGTGATGACCATACATGTAAGGAGTGGGTGCAAGCAATCCTGGAGCTAATTGTAGGAAATCTGCCAGATATTGATCTACCGCTTGATATACAGGGGACAGCATTTCAAAAACAAGTTTGGCAGGCTTTGCAAAAAATTCCTTATGGTGAAACGCGCACTTATACTGATATTGCCTGTGATCTAGGTAAGCCACAAGCGGTACGTGCAGTTGGTAACGCTTGTGGTGCTAATCCAATAGCGCTGATTGTTCCGTGTCATCGTGTAGTGCGAAGTAATGGTAGTCTTGGCGGTTATCACTGGGGAATTGAACGCAAACAAAAACTACTCGCATACGAAGCAAAACAATCAGAAGAAAAATCCAACTGATAAATAAAAAGCTATTTGCTGTACTTATGTCAAACAAAGTAGAATTACTTACACAAGAAAGTCTTGACCGTGGTTTGACGGTACTTGCCGACCGCGACAGTGATTTTGCTCATGTTTTGAAGACACTGGGATCTCCACCAATATGGGTTAGAGAAACAGGTTTTACCACTCTCCTCCAGATAATTCTCGAACAGCAAGTTTCATTAGCTGCAGCAAAGGCTACATTTAAACGACTGTGTGATGTTGTTATACCGCTAACACCAGAAAATTTTCTGACAGTTGAAGATCTTCAATTGAAGACGGTAGGGCTTAGTCGGCAAAAGATTTTGTACTGCCGTGATCTAGCGAATGCGATCGCCATTGGTCAGCTGGATCTTACCAAACTGGAGAGAATGGATGAAACTACGATCCGGACTGAACTGAAGCGTATCAAAGGGATTGGAGATTGGACAGTTGATATTTACTTGCTGATGGCTCTGCAACGACCTGATGTTTTTCCCAAAGGCGATCTTGCAGTAGCGATCGCCTTACAAAAGTTGAAAGGGCTAGAAGCTCGTCCAACACCAGCACAACTCGAAGCAATTGCAGAAAACTGGCGACCGTGGCGGGCGATTGCTGCCAGAATTTTATGGCACTACTATCTTAGTAATTCTAAAAAAGTCGTTCTGCGATCGCCTACAGTTGGCTAAACCTAACCAAATTGGATTCAATAATAGGGAAATTAAAAATAAGAGTTTTCAGTGTTACCCAAATGTTAAGTAACAAAAAAATTAAGATTAAACTTAGTGAGACTTAAGCGATAGTTTGCGATCGCCGATGTTTGTGAGTAAGCATACACATGAGAACAATCAGCAATAGCAGAGCTTGTACAACTGATGGCTCCGGTACGGTCCTCACTACAATAGTCTGACCACCAGTAT
>JAQYWP010001037.1 GCA_029379285.1 Rhizonema sp. PD38 | reverse complement strand
GTTCATGTTTAATCAATAAGGTAGTATTGCTGAAGTTAAATAAGATGATAATTATGCTGTAACGCTCGTTGTAGGAATTAAGCGATCTCGACTATAAAATCCTGATTCGGTGCTCGAGTAGCAGCATTACGTCCGGTTAACCCCAACGCAGCAAAGATTGGCATTACAAAAAGGGTGACAAGACGCAAACGGGGTGTAACTTTTTTGATGACTCAAAACATTTGAATTTTGCGTGGTAGATAGCTTTCCTCCTTTAATCTGAGGAGTTTGTCAAGCTTATAGTTCCCAAACTGAAGTTGCGAAGTGCAGATAAGGTGAAAATAATTTAGCAATGAAGCTTGGTGTGGCGGAGCGATCACATTTGTCGTTTCACAACAGACGGACTCTACACCAAGCCATGCAGAGCGAGGTAAACTAATTTTTCTACATTAGCTCTCAATTATCTGACCAGCAATCTAATATGAGTAGAGACGTTTGAATTCCAGGGATGGAAACATGAGAGTTTGGCTTGCTTGCTTTTTAGTATTGTTCGCTCTGGCGGAACTGTTTGACTGGATGAAAGGATTTTCCCTACCCCTACCCATCTATATTTTGGGAGGGGCATTTTTAGCGATCGCTTCTAACTACAACAAGCTTTTTGGCTCCTACTTTAGTAATGCACCTTCCGAACAACTCCAGATCGACTCACAATCTCAATCCACTCGTTCTATATCCTTTACCATTCCCCGTCCTCAAGAAGATGCTCAGCAATCTGAAGTAGAAAAAATGCCATAATCTAACTCAGCACTCAGCTTGGGAACTGAATTATTTAGAGATGAGAGCGGACTTAAACCACCTCAACCAGTCATGTATGCTGATAGCTGATGCCTAATTACAGGATTTATGGATCTTTTTGTTGCCCCTCCAAGACAATCTGTGACAGGAAATATCCAGTAATATCGAGTAACTGGTCGAGTGTAAAGCCAATAATGCTGATGTAGAGTAGTGCCTCAATGATGTTATTGATGTTGCCTTCGCGATAAGCACTCCAGATCACGTTACCCAGCCCTTTTCCACCTGTCAACATTTCTGTAGCAATAACTGTAAACCAAGCAAACCAAATACCAATCCTGAGAGCCTGAAATATATGATTGATAGCTACTCGAAAGTTATGACTTTGTTGGCGAAATAGTCGCACACCTTTTGCCGTATACAAAGTAATCGACCATAAAGCACTCATAAAAACTACGGTAAAAGCTGCGGTTTCGTTCTGTTTAAAAACTATCAGCGCCAAGGGGAGAAACGCTATGGGAGTAAAGCTTTGCGCCAGCTGTAATATCCGCTCGAAGATTTGGTATATCAAACCATTCGCGCCAATAACAATCCCAAAAAAAATACCTAAAACAGCAGCAGGGATGTAACCGACAAACAACTGTTGTAGGCTGATTAAAACATCTACAAAGAGACTACGTTCCATGCCTCAAGATTTTAGTTGGAACAGCCTCAAGATTTTAATTGGAACTTTTGAGGAATACTGAGCGCGATCATACAATAAAGCCATCAATTCGGTTGAGATTCGTCAGAAGTACGTTCAAGGCAGCGTGTCCGCAGTTGTCAAGGCAGTTATGAGTCACTGGATGGGGATTCAGATCGAATGGCACACTCGAAGTCGTCAAAATCAGGCGACACGGGGACTTTGAAACCAGAAGCGGCTACTTTGGGACGGGTTAGATGTTGAGCAAGTACAGCAGGCTTTGCGATCGCTCCCTATGGTGGATAGTCAATTTTTACCAGTTTGGGCAGAGACTTTGAGGGCGATGACTTACGTTTCAAAGTTTTGAAAATATGTGATCGCACTGCACATAGGTACGACACTCAGAACAGTACATCAGGTGATTTGAGACTATAACCGCTTTGGAGCAGCAGCGATTGAGACTTCCAGAAGAAGCTTTTAAAAAAACCTTCCTGGTTTGGTCAAACATGCCTTACAAAGCTAAGAACAAGATGATTCTCGTCCTATAGCAGTAGACCAAAGAAGATTTGGACGTATCGGTCAAGTAATGGGAGCTTGGAGTCCTAGGAGAGTAAGTCCCTCCGTTGGTCAACAATTAGTTAGAGAATATACTTACGCCTATATTGCAGTTGCACCATTATTGGCAGAAATGGCAGCATTAATATTACAACACGTTATTTCCCCAGATTCCGCTTCATCTGTTGCAATTCGTCGTCAGTTTCCCAACGGCGAAACTTCTCTTCTAACTCGTCAAACCCTTTAGAAAAAGTGCTAGTTTTATTAGACCAACCTGCAGTTTCTATACGTTGCTGCGCTTGAGCTTGAGTACGTGCTGTTTGGGCTTCCGTTGCTTTGGCTTGTACTTCCTGTCGCCGTTGTTGAATTTTCCGCAGTAGTTCCTTAGCTTGAGTAATGCGTTCCTTTACTCCTTGCATTTGTCCCCAACGTTGATTTCCTTCGCGTAATAGTGCGGATTCTCTCTCCTGTGCAGCTGCAACTAAATCCTGTCTGCCAGAAGCTTTTGCCTTTTCAACACGTATGTGCCATTTCTGAATCTCCTGAGCTGTGGATAGAAGATCCTCTTGCGATCGCTTCTCTTGTAATTGTAAATCTGCAATCAGCTTTAAAGAATCTTCCTCTTGCTCTCGGAGTTGCTCTAAGAGCGCTTCTAACTCCAAATGCGGATTATTTCGCAAGAATTCTTCCAAACGGCTTTCCAGAAACCGACTCAAATCATCAAATAATCCCACGGCAAGCACTCCAGAGATCAAGTCTTCACATCTTAATTGTAGTCTTTATTGTCCTAAGTGTAAGGTTGATTTTCGGGAAAATTACTCTACCTTTGGCAATAGTGGGATTTTGAGTCATTCGTCCAATTTCTAGTAAGGGCAGGTTTAACTCAATCCGAAGCGTCTACCCACGACTGAACAGCGGATTTCCACACATTACCCTGTCGTTACATCACAGCCATCAAATGAAGCTAGAAAAGTACGACTGGTATTGAAGACAAATAAATCACCAGGGCGTAGGAACTCGCGTATGCCGTCGAAACAAGTATGTTCAACTTTATCGCCATTGCGGTTGATGGTCATCAATCGCACTCGGTCACGGGTAATTCCCCGTCGCTCTGGTGGTTCTGTGGCGGAAAGTCCGCCGGAAGTACAAAAGTAAAGGGTTGTGACAGCATATAACAGTTCTTATTAGTTTATTGTATAAACGCGCACAGTTTTGCCCCACATTTGGGTAGTCCGGTAGAACCGGACAGAATGCGTTCCCACTCCGAAAGAGAGATTGAATAAAAGATCTCTTCTTGAAAGAATAGTCATAATGATTATGAGTTGCAATTAGTTAGCATTAGATTTCTGGTATCTACACACGCAACCGAGAAACGCTATATCTCAGGACTTACGCATTGACAAATTAGACAAAAAGTGCAGTAGTGAAAAGAAGAAAA
>JAQYWP010000148.1 GCA_029379285.1 Rhizonema sp. PD38 | reverse complement strand
TTGTCTTAACATTCAGATTTTGTCATAGGGAGATCTATAAAAATAAATATCCGTACTGTTTATTCTATATCTCTCGCCGTAGTCGCGCTCGTCTGAAAGCACGTTTGCACAGGGTACTTTCCCCGCAAAGCTGCCGCCCGGACAGCTATATTCACAGTAGGCTCGCTTCGCCCAATATTCAGACATACGACCTTAAATTGACTCCAATAAAAATGAGGCAACAGTAGGTCTCGAAGACTGGAAGATCGAAGATCGCTAACTATCTAACTAGTTAGTGACGCTGCCCTTGGATCAATAAAACAAGGGGGCAACATTTTTATCTCGTCTACGTCTGCTGGATATTTATTTACTGATAAGTGCCTTAGCACCGAATAAGATCAAGAGTCTGGCATTTTTAATTTGAATACGCTGATGTGCAAAAAGAAAAGTAGATTTTTTAGTCAAGGCCCATGAAGCAATAAGCCTTTAGGAAAACCCCTTAATCCCTGAGAGACTCTCCCTCTCTCCTCCTTTCCTTACAGCAGCAAGTTAAATGTTTACTAGCTGATTTTCGGTTCGGGGGTAAAGGTCAGTTTCTCTTAGCCGGATTCACCTACCCAGAAGGTTAGAGGAGATGTCTTGTAGCAACTCCTTTTTTCAGCGGCTGGATCTAAAAGTTGACACAACTGTTGCACAACTCATTGAATACTTCCATAATTTAGATTTTCATGGTTATCCTTAAACTATAAATAAAGCTTCTTGAAGAATTAGCCTATAAATAGGTAACTTGGTCGGTACAATAACTGATTAGGAGGGTCGTCCTTAGGTAAGCATTCACGTTCCAGAGCGCTCTGTAGTCAGCGCACAAAGTGAACTGTCTAAATTTTTAGACATAAATCTAACCCTTACAAGCTATACCTACTAATAGCTTATAGCTCATGACTGAATGCTTACTTTTTATTAAACACGAACGATGAACGACAGATGAAGCAAAACCCAGTTAGTTTAATTACACCCACCAGCAAATGCGAAAAACGCTTTCTGCAAGCAAAAAGAATATAGCTCAAGAACGTGAGTAACCTGTCTGGTGGGAATCATTCTTCAGGTGAGTGTGGTAATTTAAAGAATTTGGTTAGTGAAAATGGAAGTTATTTTTAAGATTGTTCGGCAGAAACAAGATTCCTCCCCTGTTGTGCAAAATTACGTTTTGGATGTCTCTGGAGGAAATACGATTCTGGATTGTCTGAATCAGATAAAATGGGAGCAAGATGGGACGTTAGCGTTTCGCAAAAATTGTCGCAATACAATTTGTGGTAGCTGCGCTGTACGAATTAATGGACGTTCGGCTTTGGCTTGCAAAGAAAATGTGAGGAGTGTAATTGCGAGTTTACAACAAACTGAAATATCGGCAAGTGACGCAAATGTGGTTCCAGAAATAACGGTAGCACCTTTGGGCAATATGCCTGTCATCAAAGATTTGATCGTAGATATGAGTAGTTTCTGGAACAATTTAGAGGCGGTTGCTCCTTATGTGAGTACACGAGGGCGTCAGTTGCCAGAAAGAGAGTTTTTGCAAACACCTGAAGAGCGATCACACCTCGATCAAACTGGCAATTGTATTATGTGTGGAGCTTGCTACTCGGAGTGCAATGCCCGTGAGTTTGACACAAAGTTTGTCGGTCCTCACGCCCTCGCCAAAGCTCAGCGCATGATTGTAGACTCTCGGGATCATGAAACTGAAAGCCGCTTGGAAAACTACAACCAAGGTACCAAGGGAGTATGGGGCTGTACTCGTTGTTTTTACTGCAATTCAGTTTGTCCAATGGATGTTGCACCATTAGACCAAATTACTAAAATTAAACAAGAAATTCTGGCTCAAAAAGATGTCCCGGACAGCGTTTCCATTCGCCACCGTCACGGATTAGTAGAGGTGGTGAAACAAGGTGGTTGGATTAATGAACCTCAGTTTGTTTTACAAGTCGTTGGTAATTACTTTAGAGACATCAAAGGACTGCTAGCGATCGCGCCTTTAGGGTTACGAATGTTAGCTCGAGGTAAATTACCTCTTTCATTTGAGGCTTCCCAAGGCACTCAACAAGTGCGAGCGCTCATTGAAGCTATTCAACTTGAAAGCAAGAATAGTTAGGAGGTAAGCGAGGCAAAGGAGGTAAGGAAATGCAAATTCCGCACCTTCTCATTCGTAAACGTTCGCACCTCAACTTCAGCGTGGATCTTGAGGTATATTCAGTGGTTGTCCGGAACGGTTATAAACAGAAATATCCCACTGCCCATTAACGCTTTGCTCAAAAGCAATTCGACTCCCATCAGCGCTAATTGTAGGGCGGCGCACTTCGGCGGGTAAATTGGCTGTTAAATTGCGTGATTGACGTGTTTCGCGATCATAGAGGAAAATAGCTGATCGCCCCTGACGATTAGCAGCAAAGACGATATACCGCCCGTTCTCAGATACAGCAGGATGAGAGGCGATCGTATCCAAGGAGTTCAAACCCGGTAAATCAATTAAACTGCGAGTTATGGTATCAAACATATAAATATCTTGGCTACCACGTCGATCGCTGGCAAAAACAATGTATCTCCCAGTAATTTGGGGATCTAATTCTGAAGCTGTACTATTAAGACTTTGACCTCCGGGATCAAAAGGATAACTTAGTATTTGAGGGTATCCTGTACAGCTACTTAACAGGCTAGTTGTGACAAATACAGGTATAAAAATAGAGCGTTTCATAAGCGAGTTAGGAGTCAGGAGGTGCTTCCATGTATAGACGCTCAGCTTTATTGAGTCTTTCATTAAAGACAGGGGTCAAGAGTTAAGAAATATTTATCTGCTCTCCCTCTCCTTATGGAGCAAAGACTGGCGCACCATTGGCAATATCTAACTCAATATTTGGTCCCCGATCTATGACTTCAATATCCCATTGACCACGACTGGCGGTTTCAAATACAACATAACGCCCATCTGGGCTGATATTTGGATTTCTCAACCACCCGCGATATGTGGGAGTAAGAATTTGTGATTGTTGTGTAGAGCGATCATAAAGCGCTATCACTGGTCTACCTTGATCGCTAGTAATATAAGCAGTATAGCGCCCAGTGTAGCTGAGGCTTGGACTTTCGATAATTGTCTCCGGTTGGTTTAAGTTAGGCAGATCAACAAGCTGTTGCTGTTCGAGATCGTACAGCAACAGTTGTTGACTCCTATTGCGGTTTGAGACAAATGCCACAAAACGACCATTGCCACTCAACGCAGGTTGCTCTTCAGCATAGCGACTGTTAAGAGATGTTGGTCCAATGGAGATATCACTGTAGCTACAGGATGCGAGCAAACAAGATATGCTCAAACTCAGACTCCAGTAAATTTGTTTTTGGAGCCATCCGGGGGTAAATTTTTTCACCTCAGCTTTTTCCGTTGCCCCTTCAGGTGTTCTTCAGCTTGTTTAGATTTATTCCTCAAAATTTACTGGATTGTCTGGATCATGATCTCTCGCATCAATAGGTTTGTATTCTACGTATTCACTTGGCATGACATCATCCTCCCGTTCCCTTCCTGAAGTTGAATCCGTCGGTGGACGACGTCTTCTCTGTCTAGGAGCTACATCTTCATCACGGCTTTCTGGACGAATAGATCCCTTAGTGCCACTACGGCGCGTTGAAGATCTTCTTTCGTCAGTTATTGAACTATCTCTATCATCAGAAGATCTTCTTTCTTGAGTTGTTGAACTATCCCAATCATCAGAATATCTAGATGAACCCCAATTTTCATCTTCCTGCCTTTCTGGGTTACGATTCGTTGAACCTCCAGAACTGCGGCGACGTGTCTTATTTGGTGATGTTGGTCTTTCACTGGTACGTCGTTCCGAACGGGAACGGGTTTCATCATCGTAATAACTATCACGAGATGAACGGCTATCCCTGCTACCCGGTATTCTCGCACGCGGGGTGCGTTCCTCTTCGTAGTCATAAGGAAGTGGATCTAGTTCTGCATCCACCTCCGCCTGGTACTTCCTGTTATATTGATAGCGATCGCTAACCTCTCGCTCGTCGTCCACAATTGGAGTATTGCGCTTGGCTTGCTGGGTAGCAATACCCCGTAGCCGAATACTTTCGACTGCAAAAAATACCGTTGTCCCTGCCAAAAGCAACTGACCAAATTGCAAAATCGGATCTAAACGCCAACCTTGAAATATGAGAATGAAGCCGCATAGTAAGCCTACGGCTGCGAAAAAGATATCTTGGTCTCGTGATAGCTCTGGACGCACAGTGCGGAGAAAATAGAGTGCTGCCCCAGCCACAGCCAGGACAATTCCTAGAATGCTGGCTGAGTTCGCCCCAAAATTTACCTGAGCCAGAACACTGGCTGAGTTCAGCCCAAAAGTTAACATTGCTGTTTTCCCAATAGTCTAATCTATATTAGCGACTCATCATTAAAATCACTACTGCGAATAGAAATAACATATAGAGACGCATTCACAATTGCGTCTCTATATTCACCGCTAACAGTATCGATAAAGTGCTGAACTTAGTAATTCGGCAATTATCCCACAGACGAACGCTTTTAAGCGCTACTCTTTCATTTCCTTAAATGCCGCAGTGTAAACCTTGAGATTTAAACTTAACTTTATACAAGTCATCACGGCACTTCCGGCTAATGGAACGAGAGTCTAATAGACTACCATCGGCATTATGTGCGCTTGACTTTATCTCTTTGGCTGACAAAAACCAATCCCACTACTACTGGGATAACGACAATAACCGCACCAGCCACCAAACTCAAAAGGAAATTTGCTAAAGAAGGCGTCATAGATCTCAACCTTTTTTTACATTATTAGTATTAATTTTACTGGTCTATCAGTTTCTTGAGAAGCCTCCTTTACATATAGTTTTTACCCACCTTTGAAAGTGCTGTAGTCCGTTAGTATTATAAAGAGTGCTTTACAAAGCTTAAAAATTTATAGCAGCACGAGTTTTTATTTTCTCATAGACAAAGAGCTTCAAACCATGAGTGGTGTTAACCTGACTGCTTGGATTCTCAACCCCTTGTTGGGTCTGATGATATTCTTGTTTATTTTTCGGATAGTTTTGACTTGGTACCCCCAAGTGAATCTCAATCATTTGCCCTTTAATCTGGTAGCTTGGCCAACGGAACCTTTTTTGATTCCGTTACGAAAGCTGATCCCACCCATTGGCGGAGTGGACATTACTCCGATCATTTGGGTTGGTATTTTCAGTTTATTACGGGAAATTCTACTAGGTCAGCAAGGATTGCTGACTTTACTAACCTAAGTTGTTGAGTCTGCTAATGATCCTCGCGCGAGTCAGAAACGAACTGTCTTGTGCCTCAGCCATCAGACTTTTTAGAAACAATACAAGTTTTCACCTTGAAACCGTCTGGAATAGGACGGTGAAAGATAACCTCTACTTCGCCTATCTTGGGTAGCTGGATAAATTTGCCTTTTATCCAGCTACTTAAGGCTTGTCGATAAGTAAACGATTTGAATTTAGATTCTGATTTGAATCTCGGTTTACCAAGTTTTCGCCCGTTTTTATCTCCCTTAATATAACGCTCAAAAGCTACGCGCTTTGGAAGCTTCCCCCGGCAGATTTCACGCTTTTTCAAACAACCTCTAACGCTTGGCTAGTATAATAAAAGTATGATATTACACTTGTGTTTTTAGCTCCTGCACGAAATCGGTGTAAACATTACCCTGCAAAAACTGCTGATTTTCCATAATTTTTTGATGAAACCCAATGGTAGTTGGTAATCCCGTAATTGCGCATTCCCGCAAAGCACGTTTCATTCGATTAATAGCAGTAGGGCGGTCTGCCCCCCAAACAATCAACTTACCAATTAAAGAATCGTAATAAGGAGGAATTTGATAATCGGTGTAAACATGGGAATCAATTCTGACTCCGGGACCTCCGGGAGGGAGATAACCACTGATATGTCCTGCTGCCGGACGAAAGTCATGGTCGGGATCTTCGGCGTTAATGCGACATTCGATCGCATGACCTCGTAAGACAACTTGGTCTTGAGTCAGTTTCAACCTTTCTCCTTGGGCAATCAGAATTTGTTCGACAACTAAGTCCACTCCAGTAATCATTTCTGTAACAGGATGCTCCACTTGAATCCGCGTATTCATTTCCATAAAATAGAAGCGACCGGATCTATCTAAGAGAAACTCGATAGTCCCTGCCCCTGTATAGTTAATGAACTCAGCAGCTTTCACGGCAGCTTGTCCCATTTTCTCGCGGAGATCTGAGTCAAGAGCCGGGCTGGGAGCTTCTTCCAACAGCTTTTGATTCCGGCGCTGAATCGAGCAATCCCGTTCGCCCAAGTGGATAACATTGCCGTAGTTATCAGCTAAAATTTGGAATTCAATGTGACGGGGACGCTCAATAAATTTTTCTAAATAAACGCCGGAATTGCCGAATGCTGCGCCTGCTTCGCCTTGTGCAGCTTGAAAGGATTTGAAAAATTCGCTTTCAGAACGCACCAGTCGCATACCCCGTCCACCACCACCAGCTGTCGCTTTGATCATCACTGGATAGCCGATTTTATTCGCTGTCGCCAATCCTTCTTCTTCGGAATCTATCAAACCATCACTACCCGGTACCGTCGGCACTCCTGCTTTTTGCATGGTTTCTTTCGCCGTAGATTTATCCCCCATCAGCCGAATAGCTTCCGGAGATGGACCAATAAAAGCAATATGATGATCAGCACATATTTCAGCGAACCGAGCATTTTCTGCCAAAAAGCCATAACCTGGATGAATAGCGCTGGCATTGCGTGTCAAAGCAGCCGCAATAATATTGGGAATATTCAAATAACTTTTACTGCTTTTCGCTTCGCCTATACAAACGGCTTCATCAGCGAGTTGGACGTGGAGAGCATTACGATCAACAGTGGAATGCACTGCAATAGTCGCAATCCCCATTTCTTCACAAGCGCGGAGAATGCGAAGAGCAATTTCTCCCCGATTAGCAATTAATATTTTGTCAAACTTCATTTTCTCGTTTTGATCTCAGTCCAGTAGATTGACGTTATTTCTGTCAAATTTCAAACAAAGCTCTCGCTCTTCTTTCAAATTTTGACAAGAGTTTCTTAAGCTTCATCCCAAATATAGGAAAGGATTCAGCTTTTTGTCTTTGGTGGGAGTCTGTGGGCGTGTACAATTGTAGTACTACGAATACTACAAAAAAACACTTGACACCTTATGCAGCTACGACGTTTCTATAAGTCAGATATACCTATTGAAGAAATTTTAGAGTCCCCAACTAACTTTTTTTGGAACAAGAGTGTCAGTTTGTGATAATTTCTGCAAAAAAAACCAGGTTTATACCAAAATACAGTGCCTCTATTAAGTCAAGTCTCAATAGAAAAATTATATTTATTTCATCGACATATGCTGCACGCTATTTTTTATGCTATATTCTATATTTAGAAAAAACCAGCGGATGTGGCGGAATTGGTATACGCGCACGTTTGAGGGGCGTGTGCCTTTGGCTTGCGAGTTCGAGTCTCGCCATCCGCATTAAAGCTGTTAGCAATTAGCAAGAAAGCTAATTATGGTTGCTAGCAGCTTTTTTACAAAGAAAAGCAAATGGCAGATTGCAGCTATGTAATTTGTATCAATAAAAACCTCAGTTCTGAGTATAGGGTTCAGTTCAACAAAAGGATTGGCTCGAGATGCTCTAAGCGAGATACAAGGTGTCTAATACCATTTTTATCTGAAGATGCAACTTTTAAGATCCCCCTAATCCCTCCTTTTTAAGGGGCTAAGAAGTTATTTAGCGCCGCTTCATGGAGAAACGGCATCAGCTTCGAGCCTATGCTACAAGGCTATAGATCGAAGCTTTTAGAGAAATAAGTAAAGTTTTGTAAAGAACATTGACTGCAACTTTTACACCAACAAATAATTTTGCACTGCCAGGAGGCTGGCATTGTCTGACTCCAATTTGGCAGAGTCGGGAAGAGGAAATTCAGCACGGTTTGCCTCATACTCAGCTTTCCCCTTGTTGGCAAATGCTACTTTTGGGTGATGGTTCGCCAACTCGTCACTTACAACTGCTCACAGGTGAACCGACAGAAGTGGATGTTATTGATATGTCATTTATTGGCATGGACTTGGATAAAGCTCCTAACTTAATCCAGGCTTTACCCGGACCGCGATTGCGGCGACAAGTTTGGCTGCGTACTCCCTCCGGTCAACGGTTGGCATATGCTGCCTCTTGGTGGGAAGCATCTCATGTCGATGAGTACTTACAAAATCGTTCATTACCTATTTGGGCAAGTCTAGCTCGTCTTCGGACAGAGTTATACCGAGATGTCCAAGGTATTTATTACGGTCACTCAGATGCTTTAGAGGTAGGTTTTAATGAGTTGGGACCTTTTTGGGGTCGCCACTATTTGTTTTGGCATCACGGGCTACCCCTGACTTTAATTTATGAAGTTTTTTCACCTTATTTAACAAAGTATTTGGGACATACGTAGGTAATTAATGTCTCTTTGCTAGTTATATAGTTAGAACTGGTAATGGGCAATAAGTAATGGGAGAATCGTTATCTCTTTCGCAATGCCTATTACCCAAATAAGCTCCCAATGACCCTGCATCAGAATACTGTTTAACGAGTAACGAAGGAATAAGATGGCAGCGCCTGTTGAGTCTGTGTCAGTAAAAAAACAAAAGAAAGCATCCCTGGTTTTGACGCTTTCGTCTGCTGGGCTATTTATAGGTGCTGGCATGGCGTCATACTGGCTGTTAACTCAAGGATATCCAATGTCCAGAGATTTGCCAGCAGGTGCAAATATTATTCCCCAAGATGCCTTGTTTGCGGTTTCTTTGACAACTGATTCCACACAATGGCAGAAATTGCGGGAGTTTGGCACAAAACAAACTCAAGCAGAATTGAATAAAAATCTGGTGCAGTTACGCGATCGCATCCTCACTCACTACGGTTACGACTTTGAAAAAGATATTAGTCCTTGGGTTGGCGATCAAGTCACCCTGGCAATGCTTGCTCCAAAAGTGAGTAAATCTGTATCTAAACCCGTTGCTACCGATGGCGGTGTCAATAATGGTGATCAATCTTTTGAAATCGTTTTGCCTATAAGAAATCCCGAAAAAGCCAGAAGCCTCTTACCACAACCCAAAGCATTTAATTCGGCTAAATGGATTGATCGCACCTATAAAAATATCCACATTAAAGAAACTCAAGAATCAGGAGAAAAACTTTCAGCAGCCATATTAGATGAGCGTTTCGTCGTTATTACTGATCGGCCAAAAACCATAGAAAGAGCGATTGACGCTTATAAAGAAAAAGTCTCCTTGGCGACAACTCCTGGTTTTGCCGAGAATCTGCCAAAAATAGCTACCTCTCAACCTTTTGCTCAGTTTTATGTGAATGTGCCTTTCTCGGCCAAAATTGCGGCTGCGTCTCCACTCCACCAATTACCTGCTCAAGTTTTGAGTCTACTTCAAAGCAACCAAGGTTTAGCGGGGACAATCACCTTAGCTTCATCCGGGATAAGCTTGAAGGGAGTTTCCTGGCTCAATCCGAATAGTCAACGAGTGCTAGCTATAGAAAATAAAGCTGGAAAAATGCAAAACCGATTACCGATAGAAACTTTAGTGATGCTGTCTGGTAGTAATTTACGACGGTTTTGGGCAGACTACGTTCTCACCTTCCAAGGAAATCCACTCTCACCAATACCACCGCAAGAACTGCGAGAAGATGTCAAATCTTATATTAACCTTGATTTAGATCAAGATTTACTAAGTTGGATGTCCGGTGAGTATGCTATTTCAGTGATTCCCACTAGTTCCAAACAAGGTACACTGCCAGAGAATTTTCGTGTAGCTTTGATATTCATGGTACGCGCAAGCGATCGCTCTAGTGCTGAAACATCTTTAAAAAAACTGGACGACGTCATGAAAACTCAATACCAGTTCCAAATCGAACAGGGAAAAATAGAAGGTGAACCAGTTGTCAACTGGATTGCACCTCTGGGAACTTTAACTGCCACTCACGGCTGGTTAGATGGAGACGTTGCATTCCTATCTTTGGGTGCTCCTGTTACCAGTAAAATTATTCCTAAACCAAGCAAAACATTAGCTAGCAATACTCTATTCCAACAAAGCGTTCCCTTTGAACTTAATCCTATAAATAGTCAGTTTTTCCTAGATGTGGATCGTGCTGATAAAAATTTGCTTCTACCACAGATGTTCCCTGTTCAAGAAACTTTGTTAGAAACAATACGTTCAATTGGGGTAACAACTGCTGTTAGCGATAGTCGAAGTACACGTTACGATATTTTTCTCGAACTTAAAAAAACTTCATAGACTCACTTCTCGACTACGCATTTGCGCTCTCAAAAGATAGGATCGTATACAGCCCAATTACTTTAGGTGTCTTGCCTGTTGGCTCGGTTTCTAAATCTACACAGACATTAATGTAGTAATCCCCTTTTTTAGTCTTATTGAGTGTTGCTGCTGTTGGCTTTTGTCCTTTCAGTAATGCCAATTGGTAATTACCGATGGACAATTTGAATTTTTTCCGACCGCTCATCAAAGTCACACCAACTGTTTGAGAATCTTCGTAATATTCAAAAGTACGAACATCCAGACTGATAGATGTTGGACGGAATTTATGTACTTGCTTGACGGCTTTTGCGTTACCTGTTACTCGCCGGATAGCCTGACAGACATGGTTTGCTTTTAATGCGGTTGATTCTTTAACGGCTTTATAAACCAAGTGGTGAAGCTTGGTAACATTCCAGCAGTTTTTCTCTTTTGCAGTTGCATATATCTGATTACAGGCATCTGCAAATGCCTGTAGAGTAATATCAATGTCTTGACACCACTCTATAGGGACTTGAAGCTTGCATTTTACAGATACAGTTTGCATTACATACTTCTCTTAACTCATCAAAGTATAACACTCTGATCAGCTATAATAACAAAATCTTTACGCTTGTTTTAACAAGCGTTCGTTTTTCCTCCGTGGGTTAAAACCACACGGTTTCCAAACGTATCGGAGATTTTTAGATGAATCTGATTGTACTCCAGAACTTGTTGGATAATATCTCTTTTGCTGTCTTGTTCGTCACAATGCTTGTTTATTGGGTTGGGGCAGCTTTTCCAAACATACCCGCAATTTCCGTGTTGGGAACATTAGGGATGGTGATTGCTAACTTGTGCATAGCCACCTTATTAGGAGCAAGATGGCTAGAAGCGGGGTATTTCCCTTTGAGCAATTTATATGAATCGCTGTTTTTCCTAGCTTGGGGAATTACTACTGTCCATCTGATTGCCGAAAACACGAGTCACAGCCGCTTGGTAGGAGTTGCTACCGCACCTGTGGCGATGGGGATCGCTGCCTTTAGTACCCTCACATTACCATCAGAGATGCAATCAGCAGAACCTTTAGTGCCAGCTCTGAAGTCGAATTGGCTGATGATGCACGTCAGTGTAATGATGTTGAGTTACTCGGCTTTGATGGTAGGATCGCTACTCGCGATCGCGTTTTTAGTTGTCACTCGTGGTCAAAATATCCAACTACAAGGCAATTCTGTAGGCACAGGGGGCTATCGCAGCAACGGTTATCGTTTGTACTCTTCAGGTGAGATCGTTTCTCAAGGGACTGAAGTTGCTGTTGAAAATAACGGCACAACCAGTTTGAAGAACAATGGCAATGGTAAAACAGCAGTCTTAGATTTGGTGACAACACCCATTATCGAAGATTCAGCAACCCTTTCACCTCAGCGTCTCAGCATTGCTGAAACCCTTGACAATATTAGCTATCGCATCATTGGACTGGGATTTCCTCTGATTACGATTGGTATCATTGCTGGCGCAGTTTGGGCTAACGAAGCTTGGGGTACTTACTGGAGTTGGGATCCCAAAGAAACTTGGGCGCTAATTACCTGGTTGGTTTTTGCTGCATACCTCCATGCTAGAATAACTCGCGGTTGGCAAGGGCGTCGTCCGGCAATTTTAGCCGCGACTGGTTTTGTCATCGTCTGGATTTGCTACCTGGGAGTTAATCTTCTAGGTAAAGGTTTACACTCTTACGGTTGGTTTTTTTAACCATCCACTCATCCGGACATCCAAAATCGAATGACTTTACTAAAAAAAACCGAATCTAAATCAGAAATTAGCGCAATCCCAACTTGGTTGCGTCGCTCGATAGGCAAAGCCAGCGAAATTTCTACTGTACAACGCATTATTAAGCAACGTCAAATTTATACAATTTGCGAAGAAGGACGTTGTCCTAACCGAGGGGAATGCTACGCCCAAAAAACTGCGACTTTCTTATTAATGGGACCTACTTGTACTAGAG
>JAQYWP010001036.1 GCA_029379285.1 Rhizonema sp. PD38 | reverse complement strand
GATTAATACTGTTGTAGAGCATGAATTGCTCATCTCAGAGTAAGAACACATCTAAAACCCTATTGACACGGTAGTTTTGGGATTCAACCAAAACACAAATTAACTTCAAAATTACTGCACTGAGTCCACTGCGGATTGACATTTGCACTTTTATGTGGTTAAAAAACATCAAAAGCTGTTTGACTCATATTTCTTCAATCATTTACGATAGTTCGCCCTATTTTGAATAAAAAATCGATATTCAGATAAAGTTTTAAACTTTTTGTCTGTATCGAGAGCTACAAAATTAGATGCGCTTACCCTGTTTATAATCTCTGTTTTCTTTTTTTTAGCTATCTATTAACTTACGACAAATATAGACCATCCTCCCATCCATTTTAGGTATTCCCAAATTACGTCCTGCATCATAGATACTAATTTCCGTGAAGCCTACTTTTTTTAGAGCAGACTGAACTTCCGCTGTAGAATAAGCTTTTTGTAGAACAGTTACGTTTGAACGCTGCCACTCTCCATTTATCAATCGGAACAGGACTAAGTTACTTTTAGATATTTTTTCTTCAGGATCATAGCTAGAACACTCAATCGTGGCATAATCATCTGTGAAACTACTACTCGAAATTTCCTCATCTATCGGATACCGTTCTTCCTGATTTAAGTCAAACGCAAACCACCCGTTTGACTGTAGTGCCGCATGCACGTTGTGGAATACGCTGATCAATTCCTCAAGACTCGTGACATAGCTGAAGGAATTTTCTGTCGAAACAACTGCATGAAAGATAGGCGGCAGCTTAAAAAAGCGTGCGTCATCCAAGATAAATTCAGCATCAGGTACATTCTCACGTGCATCGTGCAACATTACCTCAGAGCCATCAAGTCCAGTTGCTCTATACCCTTTTATTCGCAAGAGTTGTACCAATTCTCCTCTACCACAACAAAGGTCTAAAATGTGTGATTCATTGGGGAGATGTTGTAGGATAAATTTTTCTAACACCATCATACAAACTTTGCTGCTCTCTAAGCCACTGTAAAGAAAAGCCAAAGCATCGAATTGAGAATAGCGGGTTTCTAAGGACATAAAACAATAAGCTCCACCTTTGCTACTGAATTCTTACCTTTTCTTTTTACCTCTTCATGATTCACAACTACGTTATAAATTGTACTGTCTTCTCGGTTATCTTAATTCATGTTTTTCTCCTGTTAGTCCATTAATAGATTTCAGCAAAATTAGCTTATGCATTTACCCTGGCTTCTTCGCGTTGTGACCAAGAAGTTGGGAAGAATGATTCAAGTATGGTTCCTCGATTTTCTTGAAGAGCTAATTGATAGGCTAACTGCCCTACAGCAATATCAAGTATGCCAAGCCCAAAAGGACTAAATATAGTAATTTTGTTGTCTTGCTTTTGTGGTACTGTGCCATTAAGCAAGTCACCAAGGGTGCATCTAATAAAATCTCTGTTACAAGTTTGCTGCTCGGCAAGGTGAATAGATGTTTGAGCACGACAAACATGGTCTACGTCATCAACGATGTTATCAGCCGATAAGATAATTTCCGGTGATAAGTCTCTGAGAGAAGTGTGCAAAATAATACTACCAGGATGGCATTCGTAAATATCAAATATATGTGGCTTGCTTGCGGTTGTTGCCAAGGAAATTACAGATGCATTTTTAAAAATATTATTGATTTTTTCAACAATCACTATTTCTATACATTCCGATATTTGCTGGCATTTATACTTGAATTGCTCTGCTCTTTCCAAAATCAAATCATAAATGAATAAAGTTTTTATTGTCGGAATAGCTGCTGAGAGAAAGCGAATTGTTTCAAAATTAATCAAGCCACAACCAATTAAAGCAATTGTATCTATCAACTGCTCGCCTTGCAAAGAACAAGCGGCAATTGCAGCACTAGCAGCAGTACGTTTGGCACTAATGACAGAACTTTCTAGAACAGCTTGCGGGCGACCATTTTGTAGCGAATTGAGTATTAAAACAGCAGAAGCACGCTCTATACCCACAGCTAAATTACCAGGAAAAGAAGCAATCCATTTGATGCCTGCTGAGTTGAAATCTCCACCCAAGTAAGCTGGTAAAGCAATAATTCTATCGGTTTCATTGTTTGGGAAACGTAAAAAGCTAGAATGAGGTAAATTGCAATCACCTTTTGCATATATTTGATAAGCTAATTTTATTGTTTGCAATATTTCTCGCTCGCGTCCTTTAAATAAACTGATAATTTCATTACCTTTTAACAGCATTATGTCATTGCATTTCATAATCAATCTTTCCCATTGTAGGAACTTTTCCGAAGTGTTCTTTTACCCAACTGTCTGAATAAACTGTGTCAAGGTACCGATCGCCACTGTCGCAGAGAATGGCAACGCAAGTTGCATTATTAGGTATTTCTTTCGCTTTTTTTGCAATTGCGCTTATGACTCCCCCTGATGAACCTCCAGCTAATATTGCCTCTTGGCGAAGCAAAATGCGGCAGCCACTAATACAGTCCCAATCAGATATATGTACGTATTCATCCTCTAGCCCAGGTTGGAATAATTGTGGCACTTGCCCCGCACCATGCCCTGGAATAAGCCTTTTTCCTCGTTGATCACCAAAAATTACGCTCCCTTTTGCATCAACAGCAATAATTTTGGTATTGATATTGTTAGTTCTTAAATATTCACAGCAGCCACGCAGAGTTCCACAGCTACCTGTGGCGCAGAATAAATAGTCAAGTTTTCCGTTAAGGGCTTTGACAATCTCATCTACTGTCTGATAGTGAGCGCGTGCATTATTTAAGTTAGCATACTGGTTACACCAAAAACTGTTGGGAATTGAAGCAAGCAGGGATTTTACTTGATTAATGCGTGCTGTTAAAAACTCGCCTGTGACTGGATCTGGTTCTGTCACAAGTTCAATCTCTGCCCCATATGCTTTAAGAATCTTAATATTTTGTTGAGTTGTTTTGGAATCGACTACGCATATAAAACGTAAACCAAAAAATGCACTTGCTTGCGCTAACCCAATACCTAAATTTCCCGAACTCGACTCAATAACTGTTGTTCCGGGTTGAATGTCTCCTTTTTGAAGTGCTTGTTGCAGAATATTCAAAGCAGGACGATCTTTGATGCTTCCTCCCGGATTAAACATTTCCAACTTACCATAAAGTTGAAATTTCATACCGGTGAAAACTCTTTTTAAATTAATTAAAGGCGTATTACCAATAGTCGTTAAAATCCCATCTCTACTTGAATTAATGTCTAGAGCGTGTAAAGTTTTATTTTGTGAACTGATCTGATTATTTTTATTGACATTGGCTGATTGAATTGTTGTTTTATTCATATTTTAGCCTAAAAATTCAGGAGTAATAGCGTTTCTTTGTAAAGCTGCATATATTTACCTTTGATAGTAGTGTAAATTATTATTTACTTCCTCTTTTCCTTACCCCAAGTACA
>JAQYWP010001035.1 GCA_029379285.1 Rhizonema sp. PD38 | reverse complement strand
TCATGGTTCGTGGGCGGGGGTAACGAATGTCTTTGCTCAAACATTGGATGCTAATCATCAACCGACTGGAATTAGTAGTTTTGTCATTCGTCAAGGAACACCAGGTTTCTCTCAAGGAGCAGAAGCCCTAACGATGGGTGTTCGAGGGATGGTGCAGAATACGATCAGTCTTAAAGATGTTTTAGTGAGTCCTGAGAATCTTTTAGGAACACTCAATGGCGGCATGGAAGTTGCCCAAGATGCAATGATGCATGGTAGATTAATTATCGGGGTTATGAGTCTCGGTGGTATGAAACGCTGCGCTCAGTTGATGCTGCGTTATGCTTCCCGTCGTTCTATAGGTACAGGACCCTTACTAAATAACCCGATTTCTCTGGTTTGGCTGAGTGATTTAACAGCAGCAATTACCTCTCTAGAAACATTGCTCTTCCGAATTGCAGATTTGTTAGACTTGGGACGTGATCTTCCTCAAGAGGTCTTTACTGCATGTAAAACAGTAGGACCAGAATTAGTTTGGCTTGCAGCTGATCGTCTTGTTCAAATGTTAGGGGGTCGTGGCTACATCGAAACTAACATTGCGCCCCAAATCCTACGCGATGTGAGGTTATTCCGAATTTTTGAAGGACCTACCGAAACTTTGAATATGTTTCTAGGCTCTCGTATCATGAATCAGGGCGCAGAGTTAAAGCGCTTTTTGAGCCAAGATTTGGGCGCACCAACGGTAGCTGAAAACTTGATAGTCGCTGTAGAACAGATTAAAAAGCATTTGGAGAAAGCTACCTCAGGCTTTTCAGAAAGCAATTCAGCACAACAATGGGCTTATATCCGCGCCGGTGAAGTCGTTGCCTTTGCCATTCTACTGGCAGCAGTCCAAGGAGAATCACAGCGATCGCCATCAACTGCTCTCCAACGTGCTGTCACTTGGGCGAAGTTACAGTTTGAGCAAAAACTTGCTAGTATTCTATGTGGAACTCCCGCAGAAATGGTATTATGTGATGCTGAAGATCTAAGCACCCAAATCTCTAGCTACACAACAACCATTGGTAATGTAGAACAAACAGCAGCTGGAGAAAACCACGAGTTGGATAAACTTCTACAGCATCAACAAGCTAGTCCTCATGAAACTAGTTTTACCGCTAAGGATGAAAGTAATGTTTATTTCAATCCTGACTTACAAGATTTCAAGGAAATCTTAAATTCGTCATCATTAACCGAGACAACCGTTGAAATTTATAAGAATGAACATAATTCAACGCCTCATACCTCTCACCTAACTGCTAGTAACATTCAAGATTGGCTGCAAAAATGGCTAATCAAGAAATTAAGAATTCCTGCCACATCGGTTAATTCTAACACCTCGTTTGCCGACTACGGCTTAGATTCGGTAATGGCTGTGGAATTAGCCCAAGATTTGGGAGATTGGCTAAAACATTCACTTGAATCAACAATCTTGTGGAACTTTCCTACAGTGAAAATTTTAGCTGAATACTTGGCATCAATTTCCACAACACCAGAGCCTCAAGATTCAGTTAAAGTTTCTGCAAAAGCTGTTTTTGCCTTCACCCCGCTTACGGAAACGCCAGTAGAAGCCTCAATTGCTCAGGAACTCGCCAAACTCGAAAATCTGTTGGGAAAGAATGGAAGTAGATAAAATGTCAGACTACAATTCAGGAACAGTTTCTTCATCAAATCGTATACTTCAGGCATTACTGCAAGCTCGTACAGAACTCGAAGCTGTAGAAAAGCGGAAAACCGAGCCAATCGCCATCATTGGTATGGGTTGTCGGTTTCCTGGAAAAGTCAAGAACCCTCAAGCATACTGGGATTTACTCTGTAACGGAGTCGATGCTATCACAGAAATTCCTTCCGAACGTTGGGATATTAATCGCTATTATCATCCTAATCCTGACGCCCCTGGCAAAATGTATGTCCGTAGTGGTGGATTTATCGACCAAGTTGATGAATTTGACCCTGAGTTTTTTGGAATTTCTCCCCGAGAAGCAGAAGCGATGGACCCACAACAGCGTTTACTATTGGAAGTAGCCTGGGAAGCTTTAGAAAATGCCGGTCTTGCTCCAGAGTCTCTCAAGGGTAGCAGTACAGGTGTGTTTGTTGGTATTGGCTCAGATGATTACTCCCGTTTAAGTGTTAATTCTGGAGATCTAAATCGCATTGATGCCTATAGTAGCTTGGGTAACGCCCGTAGTATAGCAGTTGGTCGCCTTGCTTATGTTTTGGGACTTCAGGGACCAACCATGCAACTCGATACTTCTTGCTCGTCTTCACTTTTAGGAATACACTTGGCTTGTCGGAGTTTACGTGCTGGCGAATCCAATTTGGCGTTAGCAGGTGGAGTCAATTTGATGCTTTCGCCTGTGATGAGTGTGAGCTTTTGTAAGCTCAAGGCCTTAGCGCCTGATGGTCGTTGCAAAACTTTTGATGCTACAGCAGATGGTTATAGCCGAGGAGAAGGGTGTGGAATTGTGGTGCTGAAGCGTTTGTCTGAAGCGATCGCTGACGGGGATCATATCCTGGCGCTGATTCGGGGTTCGGCTGTGAACCATGATGGTAAAAGCAATGGACTCACAGCTCCTAATGGATTAGCCCAGGAGAGATTGATTCGCCAAGCTTTGAGCGATGCGCGAGTAGAACCGACACAAATTCAATATGTTGAAGCCCACGGAACAGGAACTTCTCTCGGAGACCCCATTGAAGTGTTAGCTTTAGGAAAGGTTTTGGGTCAAGGGCGTTCAGCATCAGAAACTCTAGCCGTTGGTTCAGTGAAAACCAATTTTGGTCATCTGGAAGCCGCCGCAGGTGTAGCTAGTCTGATGAAAGTGGTTCTTTCCTTATACAATAAACAGATTCCTCCTCACCTACATTTTAAAAATCCTAATCCTCATATCCCTTGGGAAAAACTGCCCATTGTCGTACCAACGACGCTGACTCCTTGGTTAGCCAAACAAGGACAAAGGTTTGCTGGTGTCAGTTCTTTTGGGATGAGCGGGACTAATGTTCATATTATCTTAGAAGCTCCACCGTTTCAGAAAGATACAGGGTCTCCTCGTCTCCCTGTGGATTCCGAGCTTCCCTTGAATTTGTTTACACTCTCTGCTAAAAGCAAACCTGCTTTAGTTGAGCTAGCACAACGTTATCAAGAATTTCTAGACACGCAACCACTAATATCTATTAGTGATTTTTGTTACACTGCTAATGTAGGGCGATCGCATTTTGAGCACCGCTTAGCGATTGTCACAGAATCAATCCCTCAGTTACAGCAAAAACTTGTAGCCTTCAACACAGGTAACGAAACAACTAGATTGCTCATAAGTCCAGATAGCAGTACAAGAACGTCCAAAATAGCCTTTTTGTTTGCAGGACAAGGTTCTCAACAAGCAGGAATGGGTAAAGAACTATACAGCAATGAACCAACGTTCAAGGCGGCTATAGAC
>JAQYWP010001034.1 GCA_029379285.1 Rhizonema sp. PD38 | reverse complement strand
AAATTTAACTGTCAGGACTGCCAAATGCTAATTGCGAAACAATCAACTAAAACTTATTGCGCGGCTGAAATTAGTAAATCTGGGGGTTTTTCTTTGTTAAAGGAAGGTATGCAGTGCCCTATACGATGTTGAATATCCGTATAGTTTGCGCTCCGGTAATGCCTACCTTAAGCATGCTTGCTAATAGTTCATTACTATTTAAATAAAGCCTTGGATTAGAGGTAACAACGCTGTACCAATTTCCGATTTGGCGACAAAGCCATCTGCACCCACGGCAACAGAAGCTGCACAATATTCACTGCTAGCGTTCAGAGTTAAGATGACAACATATGGTGGGTTGGGCTGCGCTTTAATTACCCGTGTTGCTTCCAATCCATTGATTCTCCCCATAGATAAATCCATCAATACCAAATCGGGACGTGAGCGCAATATAGAATGTATTGCTTCCTCTGCTGAGAGAACACACCCGACAATCTCCAATCGCGCATCAATAGCCAAAAAGCGGGTGATAGACCTCAGAAAGACGTAGCTGTCATCCACTAAAAGAATGCGCAGAGTTGACATATACTTACGGGCAAACTATAGTAGAACAACCAATTTATTCCTGGCAAGCCAATGTATGCATAATACAGACATTGACTTCGATAAGAGTCTACTGTTTGTTCAACCCAAGTTATAATTTACTCTGAATGAGAGTGAGCATTCAATCAGGTAAAACCTGATATTTTGTATTTTCATCCCTCCTAAGTTATAGATTACTCTGAATGAAACTGAGAATTCAATCAGGAAAACCCTGATATTTTAGGAGAAAACAGGACTGATATCATGTCCGTCAAATTGACCAGAACAAAAGAACCCCACCCCAAACCCCAATGAGTGCAAGCGGTTCGGGGTGAAAAAGCTTAGTAAGGAGCGGGGTGGAGTTCTTCGGTTAAGAATTGCTTGCGTACAACCGAGTGCGTTCAAATAATTAGTCGTCATGCTAACTAAAATGTCAAGACTTCTCTAAACTGGTCTTTGACAAAAGCCACTTTTATTTCTTCAATCAATCCTCCGGAATTATCAACTTCATGCGAATCGCATAGCGCACTAAACCTGCTACATCATAAATTTCCAGCCGTTTCATCAATTGCATCCGGTGAGTTTCAACAGTTTTCACACTGATGAACAGCAACTGGGCAATCTCCTTTGTTGTTCGCCCTTCTGCAATCAACTGCAAAATTTCGCGCTGGCGTGATGTTAATTGTACCGGAGTCTGAGTACTAGACTCATGACCTACTCTTTCCTGGTAATCTGCAACATGTTTAGAAACTGCTGGACTTAGATAAGTTTCACCTTGAAAGCTGGCGCGGATCGCCAGTTCCAGTTCACCTACACCAACATCCTTAAGTACATAACCCATTGCACCCAGACGTAATGCCTGCAACACGTATTCCTCCTGGGCGTGCATCGAAAGGATAATCACACGCGTCTGAGGAAATTCCTTCACAACACGCGCCGTTGCCTCCAAGCCATTCATATCTGGCATTGCAACGTCCATTAACACCACATCAGGTTGGCAATCTGCAATCAGGCTCAAAGCTTCACGCCCATCACCAGCTTCTGCAACGACTTGTATACCTTCAATATTGTGTAAGATAGCACGCAATCCAGCACGGACAAGGGTATGATTGTCTACTAGTAAAACGCGAATTAATTGTGGGGCTGTAGTCATACCAAAGCATCCAAATTAACTGTTTTTGGCTTAAGCAAGCAATCTGTGAGAGACAAGCTTCAGGCACAAGGGCATGAAACTATTAACTCTGACATAGCTATTTCTAAGTAACAAGATACTAGTTGGGAAATTATACACTATATGCATAAAACCTCAGCAATAACATTTTCTACTGAATATAATTAGGTAAAATCAAAGTTTACTTATGCAGTCGCTGGATTGAGGGTTAAAACTGGGAACTGAGCGTGTATTTTAGTACCGTGCTGATGCATAGATTCTATATTAATTTGACCACCAACAAGCAGAACCCGCTCCTCCATTCCCAATAAACCTAAACTCCCACCGCTCGCAGCTTTTATAATGGCTGCATTTACATCAAACCCAACACCATCATCATTGATCGTTAGGTGTAACTGAGTTTCCCACTGCCGCAATTCAATCGTTACTCGTTGTGCTTTTGCATGCCGGATTATGTTTGTCAAGGCTTCTTGGACAACGCGAAAGCAAGTCGTTTCCAAGTTTGACGACAGTTTGGTATTTATTGGCTGGGCGACAATTTCTCCGACGATTCCAGATCTTCGAGTATGTACGTCTACATACCACCTCAGTGCTGCCAGTAATCCTAAATCGTCCAATAATGAGGGGCGTAAATCCAGTGAGAGGCTGCGTACTTGCTGGAGAGCAACTTCAACTATCTCGATACTTTCGTGTAATGGCGTTGCGAGATCGCTTGAAGGAAATGAATGCTGTAAGGCTTGCAAATTGATTTTTACTGCTGTCAACGCTTGACCAATTTCATCATGTAATTCTCGAGCTATGTGACGCCGCTCAGCTTCCTGTGCTTCGATTAACTTGCCAGAAAGCGTTTGCAGTCGCTCTTCACTCGTCCGTAACTCTAGCTCTACTCGCTGACGTTCTGCAATTTCAGTTTTTAATTCCTCGTTAATACGTGCTAGTTCTCTAGTGCGATTGTTTACTCTTGTTTCTAACTCTTCATTAACTAATTGCAAAGCCGACTCTGCTCGCTGGCGCTGTGTAATTTGATGCCGCAGTTCAAGGTTAGCTGTCTCCAACTGTGCCGGGCTGGGGAGTGCAAGTACTTTTGGTATCAGTGGTCCTAAAGATAAGGCTGTATAAACTGAAATAAGTGCGGTTATGGCTTTGAGTAACCCTGACAGCCAATATGTTGGATACCAGAGTGTCCAAATCTCCATTATATGCGTAGTGCCACACGCAACAATAAACGAGCCAAACAGCAAAAATATCCAGTTAAAAGGTAAATCTTGCCGTCGATGGACAAAATATACCAGTGCGAGCGGAATCGAGTAATAAGCCAGTGCAATCAGCGAGTCGGAGATGATATGCAGCCACACTAACTCCGATTGCCAAAGGTAGCAATGTCCGTGAGGAATAAACGGTCCGTCAGTAAACAGGTTTTCCCAGAATTTTAACATCTTAGACTCGGTTTTTAGCTGTTATCAGTTTTATTGTCCGGGTGACGGTTTCTCATCTCAGGTTTGTTGCTGACAAGTCAGTATTTTAACCTGTTTGTCTATATCGCCAATATACTTGGTAAGATGAATTTGATTTTATTCAAAAGCACTATAAGTCAATAAAAATTAATATAATAATCCGTGAATGAATTTAGGACTTACTTTTGAGCAGGAAATACCAAATATGGGGCAATACGGTTCAGATAAGACGTTGACTCGTGAAGGCAAGCTGTTCTTGAGCTTTC
>JAQYWP010000147.1 GCA_029379285.1 Rhizonema sp. PD38 | reverse complement strand
CGCTACCGCTGACGCTCGTTCGCCTCTGGCGTCTCCCCTTGGGAGAAGACTCGCTAACGCCAGTCGCCGTGAGTTCGGGCTAACCCTCCTGCAGCACTGGCTCCTCCTGCGAACTGTCCTTGTCTTGGTGATCGATCCCCTAAGCGGTAGTGACGTATCCCTCCGCAGAAGCAAGCGTGACAAGTAGCGTCTCCCGCTCTTCGCGGCGAAGCGCGAGTCTTCTCACTCAAATAGAAGCAATCATGCGCTCCGAGCGTCAGGGCGGTCAAAAAATATTAGGTATTTTTCTGGTGGTTCGGCAGTCGTGAATGTAGTTCACGGAATTAAAGTAGTTTAGACTGTAGCATTCATCATAGACAAAATTATCGCGAGCATTTATTCTGATGAGCGCAACTAGCCACCGCCGAATTATTATTGGGGATGTTCACGGTCATTACGATGGCTTAATGACACTGTTGGAGGCGATCGCTCCCAATTCTGACGATCAAGTCTATTTTCTTGGAGACTTAATTGATCGCGGTCCCAAAAGTTCACATGTTGTTAATTTTGTCAAGGAAAGTCCTTACTCTTGTCTGCTGGGGAATCACGAGCAGATGTTATTAAACATTCTTACTAACTCTAATATCCCTAACCCAGTAGTACAAGCATGGCTTCAGGGTGGGGGTTATGCAACAGTTGCTAGTTACCAACAAGCTGCAATACCTCAGGATCATGTGGAATGGTTCCAGGCGCTGCCCATATATCTCGATCTGGGGGATATTTGGTTAGCTCATGCTGGTGTTGACCCTTTAATTCCCTTGGCTGAACAAACTGCACAAGAGCTTTGCTGGGTGCGAGATAGATTTCACAGTATTGATAAGCCCTACTTTCCCAATAAGCTAATTATTGTTGGTCATACGATTACCTTTACTCTACCTGGCGTAACTCCTGGTAAACTAGCAAAAGGACAGGGTTGGCTGGACATAGATACTGGTGCTTATCATCCTCGCAGTGGCTGGTTAACAGGACTTGATGTCACGAATTGGATTGTTTATCAAGTCAACGTCCTCAAACATCACAGCCTCCGCACCATACCATTACAAGAAGCTGTGACAGCGGTCAATCCAGCCAAGATCGGTGTTGAACGCGGCAAGCGAAGATGAGAAGAATCATTCCCGAACTTCAGGAATTAAGTAATGCTTGAATACTTGTTTTATAAGCACCATCATTTAACCCTTGACTCCCATTAGTAGGTCGTTGGTTAATTTCGCGTTGAAGTTCGGCAACGCGATCGCCTGTTGCAGGGTGGTTGCTTAAAAATGCGGGACCGGCAGCAGGTAGTTTGAGAAGTTTTTTCATAAAGGAAACCATCTCAGATTGGGCATAACCAGCGTGTCCCAAAGTTCTTAATCCTCTTTGATCGGCTTCAAATTCATTTTTGCGACTGCGCGGAAGGTTTCGTGCAACTTGTACACCAAGTTGCAGCACTTGAGAACGGTTTAATCCAGATGCTGTTAACAGACCATTTTCAATAGCAGCTTGCTGCATCTGTTTGATCGCGTGTCGCCCACCAATGTGACCCATTTCATGACCGAGAACACTTGCTAATTGCGCTTCATTGTCTGCGGCTTTCAATAAACCTGTGTGAACGTAAACATAGCCACCCATAGTAGCAAAAGCATTTATACTGTTATCTTGAACGACTTGAAAAGTATAGGGGAGGTTGGGGCGATCGCTATCAGCTACTAAGCGTTGACCAACTTGCTGCACATAGCGATTCACTTCAGGATCGCGGTAAAGCTTAATATTACTGCTAACAAGCTGCTGATTTATCTGCTTGCCCAGCTCAACTTCCTGACGATCCGATATATTAGAAAGCTGAATTGCCTGAAATCCCTGCTGAAGTAGAGGCAACCAGTCCAAAGCACGGGATGGCAACTGTGTGTTTAGGCAAATACCCAAGGCGACGATAACCGAAATCAACGGATAGAACCAGCGACTTGGAAAAAACCGGGATTTTACAGCAAAGCGTTTCCAATTCATAAATAATCCGGTCTGAAAATGCTTGAGTGAGAAAGTAAGATAATGGGACGGATTTGAAGCTTAATAAGTTGCCTTTTAAACTTCGCTGCTTGACTATATGGCAGCTTTGCGATTATAAATACCAACTGACTACTCAGTTGGGAATTTTGTAACTTGTGATAGACTGTCGCATGACTATAAACCCCCTGCTGCTGTTAAGTTCCTACATTTTAAGGAATAGAGCCGCATCCCCATGTAAACCCGTGCTACTACAATCAATTACTCTGTTCTGAATCCGGCAAAAATTGTTATGGCTATATTAGATTCCAAAGGTCGCTTATTCGGCAAGCTTAACATCCTCGATTTAGGTGCCGCACTCGTAATTTTACTAGTTATATTTGGCATCTTTTTCTTCCCAGGCGGATCTGGTTCTCTTGCCCAAGGCAATATCATGAAGCCTATAGAAGTAGATTTACTTGTCAGAGGATTAAATGTTCGCAACCCTCAAGATTTATTTAGTCAGTCGTTAACAAAAGGTAACAAAACAAATATTGTTATCCGCAATCAACCTCATGGTGCTATTGAGATTAAATCAGTTCAACCACTGCCTAAAACAATATTAGTTACCCAACCCAATGGTACCGTCAAAGAGATACCCGATCCAAAAACAAACAATTTTAGTACAGATATGATTTTGACTTTAGCAGGTAAAGCGCAAATCACTGATAATGGTCCAGTTATTGGTCCAAGTAAGCTGAAAATTGGAGTTCCTATTGAGTTAGATGGGTTTAACTACAATTTTAACGCCACCGTAATTGACATAAGAATTAAGGACAAAGCTTAGGTTAGGAGGCGTGGAGTTATGAGTTGTAGAGACGCTACGGTTAGAAGTATCTCTACAACTTCTAAGTTCTTAATTTTGATGGACGACTCCTAACTCCTGACAATGTAAGATGAAACAAAAAACTATCAAAGCTTTTATCTTTTGTTTAATATATCTTCTTTTAAGCTGTACTCAGGTGAAGGCAGAACATCAATGGACACAACAGATGGAAGCAGAGTTTCAGCAGCACTCAAAGGAAGTTATTACAAAAATAGCAGGAAGCAATTACGGAAATACATCTCAAGAAAATGAAAAGAAATCGTACCCAAAGGCAATGATTGATTTTCTGGCTGGGAACCGAGAAAAAGCGATCGCCTTTCTGCAATCTGAAGATGCTGATGCTTCTAGTCACGCACATACTTTAGGAATCGACTTTTACTCGGGATTCACCCTCACTGGGCAAGTCCGCAAATACTTTTACTTTGGCAAATATCTTGACTCAGCCTATCGTCAGCGGATGAAAAAAGCGATGCAAATTTTCACACAAGTCGATCCGCTGACACGTCGCTTTCCCAATCGCAGCCAGTTTTGGGCAAAAGATAACTGCGATACCTGGGTAGATTGTCGCAACACTGATAACTTGAGAGCAATGCGGGAAGTTGCTGTTTACTTATTTGCTGAGGAAACTGGAAACGAAGCAACAAAGCAAATTTATAAAGAACGTCTCACCAAAAATGTCCGTACTCTCTATCAAATTGGACAAGGTGAATGGGATTCGGAAAACTACCTAGAATACGCTGTGACAACCTATGCCGATCTTTACGATTTTGCCAAAGATCCTCAGGTAAAATCTCTTGCCTTAGCTGCACTTGATTGGTTTTTCACTTCTGGATCGCTGAAATATTGGCGGGGTGGATTTGGAGGACCAAGTAAGCGAGATTATAGTGGGGGGAACTGTGTTTGGTGTTCCCTCGCCACTCATGAACTAGGACTGTATTTTGGGGATTCCCCTGTGTCAGATCCCCAACCGAGTCCCAACTCTGTACACCTTATAACCAGCAGCTACCGTCCGCCTTTAGCAGCGATCGCTTTAGCACGAAAGCAATTTGTGAAACCAGTGGAACTACTGAATTCCAAACAAACTTATGAAAATTGGAAACTAGGTGGAGACGCTGTGCCACAGTTTTACGAAACTCTTTATTTCGGGAAGACTTTCCAATTGGGTACATTAGCCCAAGGTTCTGGAGGTGACTGGAATGGCTTCAAGATGATGGCTTTTAATCAAAAACGAGGAGTTGATTACTTGATCGCCGCCACAGGAACAGACCCAACTCAAATTTCTACTTCGTCCAATGGTGATGATAATATTGCTCAATACCGCAATTTGACAATTTGGCTCAACGATCAGCCACATACGCCTTTTCAATTTTTCCTACCCAAGTCAGCCAACCTGGAAACCAAAGGTGGTGTAACTTTTATCGGCTACGAAAAGACATGGTTGGCGATCGCACCAATTCATCTTAAAATTGAGGGGATTAACGCTACAGCGACTGAGAAAATTCGGGAACGCTATCCCAATGACCAGATTTTAACTGCCGTTGGCACTGTCGAAGGTGTTGGTGGATTTGCGCTGGAAGTCGGTGAACGGGAAACTCACGGAGATTTTGAGCAGTTCAAGCATTCTGTCCTGTCACGTTCCCATTTAAATATAGATAGAGTTCGCGATGGTGTCGTTGAGTATCAAGGCGTTGTCGGCAAAGTCAAACTTCAGTATCAACATCAAGGATTACCAAAAGTTTGGCGAAATGGCAGCTTCCACGACTGGCGAAATCACTACTCTGTCTACCAAAATGCCCAAGACGGTAAAGTGCCGATTTATCAAGGGTGGAAACAAGGCAAGTTAGAAGTGAAGGCAGGTGGCTATCAGTTTAGTCGTCAGCCACACTAAAAGAATTTAGCGATTACACAACTGAAACCAGGTAGCAAGGGACTCGTTAATTCATCATGTCTGTATAGGGTCAATGTAAGCCTTAAAATACCTTGTGATCGCCGATAGACTTCAACCTTTTGTTCAAGCCAACTAACAATCCAATATTCATCAACTCCTTGTACAGAGTACAACTTCAACTTGGCTTCTCTGTCGCGAGATTCATTCTTCTTAGCCGGAGATAACACCTCAACCACCAATTCTGGTGCGGCGGTTAAATGTCCTGCTTCATCCAGTAGTTGTTCTAAACGTTCGTGGCTGGCCCAGACAACATCAGGAATAACATTATCTGATTCTGAAAAAACTATGCCAGGGGTAACGGCAGGTTGACCCAAACCACTTTCATCTGACCAGAGCTTCAATACTGTCCCAATATTGATGCAAGCTGCTTGATGCTTCCAATCTGGTGCTTTGGTCACAAACAGTTCTCCGTTGATAATCTCGTAGCGATTAACGCGATCGCCCTCAAAAATTTTTAGGTCAGAAGTCGTCCAACGGACTGGACTTGTGGTCGCTGAGTGCATAGAACCGCTTGCCATCTTTTCTCCTTAAGTATAGCAAACCATACGCAAGACCCAGGTCCCCGACTTTGAAAGAGTTATCGGGGGTCTTGTTTCTCACTCTCAACAGTGCGCTCGTGCAATTAATTTTACTTTTTACTCAGCACTCGTTACTCAGTACTGTTTCGGTGATTGATTTAGCAAATGCAAAAATTTTCGGATTAAACCAATTGTCACTGCTGGTAGTTCCAACTGAGGTGTTAGACCGACATTGTCTAACTGTTGAAAAATCTGGATTGCTCGCGGATTCATTTGGGCAAAGCGGCGACCAATTTCTGGACCGGTAAATTGAGACTGTTGTCCCCAAAAGATAGCTGTGGGAGTTGTCAGCTGTTGAATGTAAAGTGACAAATCAAAACATAAGTCGCCGCGTACAAAAGATAGTGCTGCGTATTCAGCATTTGGAAACTGTGCTGATTCTAAGTACGCTTCGACAATTTCCTCGTAGATTCTACTAGGTTGGACAAATTGCCGCTCTACCAGAAAACTGCGAATACCGTTAGTCGTGGCAATACCAGTACTATATAGTAATTTATCAACCAGAGGAACTTTGACTATCTGAGCAAAGAAACTGCGCGAGTAATCTTCGCCGAAGTCGGAAAGCCCAGCTGGTGTTGAGAGAATGAGGGATTTGAATAATTCGGGGTAGGCGATCGCGACTCGAATGGTAAAAGCCGCTGTGAGAGAAGATGCAATCACTGTGACTGCTTGCTGACAAGTTTGCTGCAAAAACTCTCGAATCGTCGTCAAATAATCTTCAACCTTATAATCACGCGCTGGATGTTCCGATCTTCCCCAACCGATCAAGTCTGGCGCGATAATGCGATATTCGCTGGCAAATGCTGGGTAGACTTTTGACCACTCATAAGCTGATGAGCCCCCACCAAAGCCGTGTAGGAACACTAAAGTTTCCTTCTCTGTGCTAATCGTATCTTCCTGCCAAGGTGAGCTAGCGGCAGTATAGTACACCATTCTACCTAAAGAGGTAATTACGGAGCGTTGCTCGAATCCTAGTGGCTGAAACATAGGTAATAATCAATAGTCCACAGTCTATAGTTATTTTCTCATTTCTCCTTTTACTCAGCTATTACCACAGATAGATTAAATGTCATATCTGCTGGTTTTTCGCTTCTTTAATAAGAAAATATGAAATCTTAGGTTTACTTGTAAAGATTTAGTGATTTTTTTTCAGCATTTCAGGCTGTTTTTGCTCTAAAGGGTGACTCTAGCAAGAGTTATACTGGTAGCAGCTATAACTGAGGGGTGAGACCCCTTTACCAGTTTTTTATGATAGTCTATCAGAAACATTACTGATAAGTTTGAACGTCAGGAACACTGACAACGCTCATATGAATTAACCAACAGCTTTAATTATTTATCAAGCTGTTTGCTAGTTGAATAACTTCGGAAATGTAAATAGCAACCTAATTATTATTAAAGCAATGATTAAGCGGGGTGTAATGGTGAAGCAGATTAGTCTTCAATCGGACACAGAACTAAATTTTGAAGACTCTACGTTTGTGTTTAACAACTTTGATATTCAAATAAATCCAGCTTCACTCCAGGTAGATGAAGTCGTTGAACTGGACGACACTGTACCAAGATGGACTTTTTTAAATTTAGAAAATTTGAAGTGTTTTGAGGCAGTAGAGCAACAGTACAAACAATACGGTGTCGTTTTTAGCAACTGTATAGCAATAGAACCCTCAAACCCAGCATTTCCTAAGAATTCTGGTATATTAGTGTTGATGGGAGCGCCTAAGGGTGGATTTTTAGAAGCAACTTTCTTGCAACCCGTCCAATCTGTAAGTGCTGTTGTCACAAGTTCCCAGAGGTTAGTGCTTTCAGCATACGACGGAGATTGCCAACTTCTAACCCAGGCTGTATTATCAGGAGCTAATCTGGCAAATTCTGACTCTACTGTACCACCCAATACTTTGATATCAGTATCCGCCAAAAACATCCATACTGTTACCTTCTGCGCTTTTGATGGTCAATTCACTGTTGATGACTTCAGTTTCAGTTTTTAATCAGATTTACGTTCACTATTAACTCTTAATTATTTATTCAAGATAATATATTCTAGAACCAAAAAATTAAATATAAAATTATGGTATGGCATCTAAACAAGAAGTTAAAACATATCTCGCTTACTGGTTTCAACTTGGTAAGAAGGTGATCACAAACAACGGTGCGGCAACCTTAAAGCCGCATAAAGTTATTGTAGGCGATCGCTACAGTGATGAGTTTGAAGAGTGTTGGCTAAAAATTGTGTCAGCAGGAGAAAATTGTTATTTAGAAGGTACGCAAGAAACTATAGCAGAACTGCTATCTCCAGCATGGGAAATTACGGATTGCGCCCGTTGCAATATGTCTATACCTATACGGAGTGTAGGTATGCCTTCGGAGTTGTGTCCGTGCAATGATTTATCAAATTGGCCCAATACTGAATTACCGCCGCCGCGATCGCCTGTTAACACTCAAGAACAACTGACAGGAATTCGCGATCGGCTTTTGGGCAATGCGCGATCAGCCAATGCCCCATGACGACCCTAAAGGAAGTCAAAAGTCACTCATTCAAAAGTCAAAAGAACAAAAAGGGACAAGCCCCTAAATTTATGATGCTGTTGGTCAATTAGTGAGGGGTTTCCCCCCTCATCTGTAAAACATTGATTTTGCGTTGGTAGCCCACCGGGAAATAAATTTTGGGTTAGTAGCTCAAGTCCATTAATAATGTATCCAACTCAAGGAAATCAAGATGGATTCAAACTGAGGGGTTAGACCCCCTATTAATTTGCCAACAACATCATTTATTTACGGGTTCTTACTTTTTACTTTTGTAATGAGTGACTTTTGAATTGGAGCGTTCGCGCAGCGTCTCCCCTTGGGAGAAGCGACTGACTCCACTCCTAAGCAATTTTATTAACTCAACACAAAGCTCAGATCCCCGACTTCGTAAAAGTTGTCAGGGATCTTGTTTATCTGTGTACTTCCACAATTTCCCAATTCATATCTTTGCTCCTGAGCTAACTCACCGTATATTCTGTAAACTGTCGCATGAATGGCAACTGAAATCCCAAAACAATATCTTCCTTTAGAACTCCTACTGCCACCAAATCTTCGGCTATATCATCCTCTGTGCCATCCCAAGTAAGCGTCAAATCTAATGTCAATGTGAATGACGCAGCTATGCACCCAATCCTGTTGATCCCACCCAACATGAACGATTTGTATTATTTTGTGGCTTAATAATTTACAATATCTTCATCTACTATGCGTGAATTTTAAAAGTTTATTTTGTGGCTTAATAATTTACAATATCTTTATCTACATAATTTAGTTTATCATGTTAAATAAGACAAATAACTTATGTACTTTTCGGAAGTTTTAATTGTCTGATTATGAAACAATTTATCCTAAATTTGGTAATGAATTTTACATAAAATGTAAATGACCGAGATAGTTGCTTCCTTGTATCTTAGTAATCAAGCAAGCAGTTGAGTCGCTGAAAAGAAGAAATCAACTACTCGCTTAAACAAATTCTTCCTACTTTATTTAAGGAGTAACAATCATGAAATCTAACTTGTTTATCGCAGTATCTGAAGAGCAACAAGAAGTTGTAGTTGGTGGTGCCTCCAACACCAACAATACTTTCTTCAACACATTGAAGACCCTTCTTGCGACAAATTTGACTTTCGCAAGCGCAACTTCATCAGGTAAAAACGGTACGACTACAGGTACAACTGCCACCTTCAGTAGAGTTAATCAGACTGCTGCCAAGAATACTGGTGGTGCAAGCACAACTGTCGCGCCTGATTCCATTTTCGGCTGATTCCATTTTTCTGTAGACTGATTACTAGTATCTGGATTCCAAAGTTTTTCCTAACTTCCTCATTTTACTTAAACTTGAGAGAAACATTAGAAAAAATCAACTCTGGAATCCTCCACTTAATTCACATCACTACTGATTGTTGTCTTTAAGTTAGTCAATTATCAGGTATATGTGTGATGTTGGTAGAGAAGCTGTTAATAGCATCTCTACCAACATTTGTCTATTTTCTTACTGTAACATTGTATAAACTGGGAAAACAGTAGCAACTCTTAACAGGGAAATCCCCATAATTCAAATTAGGGGATTTGGATAATGACGCATTGAAACATCATGGCTATGCTATCTCGTTTCAAATATTTTTATCTCTTCATAAATAAATTAAGGGGCTTTAAACCCAATATTCGAGGCTCATTTTACCCCTGTTCCCTGTTCCCTCTTCCCGCCCCGAAAGGGCTTGGTAATAATTTATATAATTATATGGAATCAAAAAACTCTGAATTATTTGTAAACTTATCTAAACATGAACAAGAGACGATTACTGGCGGACGACACCGACGACACTCATCTTCACAATCACAAGGATTAGATTCACTCTTTTTCCATCTGACACATATTAGTACTTCCGGAAGTAATGCAGTCAATATTTCAAACGATGGTATTTCCTCCTTGCAACAATCTGCGTATGAGTCAACGCAAATTACACTTGGAATTAATTCATCATCCGGAGGTTATGGACATAACAGGCATGGCTCAAGAAATTCAAGTTATGAAAATTTATTGTCTTGGTTGTTGATGGCTTTGAGCTAATAATCCTTGTCTTGGGAGTTTATAAAATACTGCATTGGCTTATGAAAAGAATGCAATAGCTCTGTCATAATATTTCTGCAAATTGAGGTGCATTCCTAGAAATGCACCTCCCATAGTTATCTGTGTGTATTTTTCGGAAGTTGAGACTACCTAAATGTGTAATCAGTTTTGTACAGATATACAACTTAATTGGCACAAAACATTCATGCGTTATTTATTTATAGAATTTATTATGCTCTGAGCCGTGGTTATACCGTTATCTTTCTGGATCATATATTTCTAAAACAATACAGACTCTTTTAATCTATCGATAAATAAATTAAGACAAGCACTTTAAGTTTATGAAATACTCTCACGTTTTACAACATAGTGAAGAAGATTGCGGTGCAGCTTGTCTTGCTTCAATTGCTAAACATTATGGACGTACTTTCACCTTAAATCATATTCGTGAAGCTGTAGGTACTGGACAATTAGGCACTACTTTATTAGGACTTAAACGAGGAGCAGAAACGCTTGGATTTAATGCCCGTCCGGTGCAAACTTCTGCAGAACTATTAAACCGGATGAAAGAAGCGCCTCTACCAGCAATTATTCACTGGAAAGGGCATCACTGGGTTGTTTTATACGGCAATAAAGGTAAAAAGTGTGTTGTTGCCGATCCTGCAGTTGGCGTCCGTTATCTCTCCAAACAAGATTTAGCAGAGAACTGGGGAGATTGGTTGATGCTATTGGTGGAGCCAGATCCAGTCCGCTTTTTTGCTCAAAAGGACGAGCAAGTTGGTGGGTTTTGGCGTTTTTTCAGCCGTGTCTGGACTTTTCGCGGAATACTGGCGCAAGCATTACCCTTGAACCTCGTTTTAGGACTGATGTCTTTAGCTTCACCTTTTCTGCTGCAAATACTGACAGATGATGTACTGGTTCGAGGTGATACCAAGCTACTGACAACTGTGGCGATCATTGTGATAGTGATGAATTTTATTTCCCGCAGCCTTTCATTTATCCAGTCTCACTTAATCGCTCACTTTGCACAACGCCTGCAGTTAGGTTTAGTTCTAGAATTTGGTAGGACTATTCTTCGGTTACCTCTTTCTTATTACGAAGCACGTCGCAGTGGAGAAATCGTGAGTCGCCTGCGAGATATTGACCAGATTAATCAGTTAGTGGCTCAAGTCGTTGTTGGCTTACCCAGCCAATTTTTTATTGCGCTGGTTTCGTTATGTTTCATGATTTTTTATAGCTGGAAACTTACGGCAGTAGCTGTATTAATCTCCGTAGTAATGACTCTATCTACGATAGTTTTTCAACCAACTTTACAGCAAAAAACTCGTGAGCTTTTAGTTCAAGAAGCAGAAACTCAAGGTGTTTTAGTAGAAACCTTCAAAGGCGCACTAACGCTTAAAACTACAACGGCTGGGCCGCAATTTTGGGATGAGTTCCAAACCCGATTTGGTCGTCTTGCCAACGTAACATTCCGCACAATTCAAATCAGCATTATTAATAATACCTTCTCTAGCTTGACTTCTGCTACTGGCGGTATTATTTTACTCTGGGTTGGTGGCAATTTGGTGATTAACCCGGCAGAAAACTTAAGTATTGGGCAATTATTGGCATTTAACTCAATGAATGCCAATTATCTGGGCTTAATTGGTACTCTCATCGGTTTCGTAGAGGAGTTTACTCATGCCAAAACGGCTACACAACGCTTAACGGAAGTTATAGACGCGACTCCAGAAAATGAAGGTGACGAGAAAAAGCCTTTTGCTAATATCCTTGGAGATACTGACATTATTTGTACGAATGTAAACTTTCATTATGCAGGTAGAATTGAGCTTATAGAAAATTTTTCTTTAACAATTCCTGGCGGTAAAGTGACTGCTCTCATCGGCACATCAGGTTGTGGTAAGAGTACTCTTGCCAAACTTATTGCTGGGTTATATCCACTACAATCTGGGAATATTCGCATTGGACTTTATAATCTCAATGATCTTTCTCTTGATTGTCTCCGCCAGCAAGTCATTCTTGTTCCCCAAGATGCTCATTTTTGGAGTCGTTCTATTGTAGAAAATTTTCGCTTAGGAACACCTCAGGTTACGTTTGAACAGATTGTGAGAGCTTGTCAAATTGCTGGGGCAGATGAATTTATCACTAAACTTCCAAATAAATATCAAACTGTATTAGGAGAATTTGGTGCCAATATTTCTGGTGGACAACGTCAACGACTCGCAATAGCACGAGCGATTGTTACAGATCCACCAGTGCTGATTTTAGATGAATCGACTGGTGGACTCGATCCAGTCAGTGAAGCGCAAGTATTAGATAAACTCTTCCGCCATCGTCGCGGTAAAACTACAATCTTGATTACACAC
>JAQYWP010001033.1 GCA_029379285.1 Rhizonema sp. PD38 | reverse complement strand
CATCTAAATTATTCGATAGCAAATAATTATAGTTGGTCAGATGGACTTGGAGATAGAGTTTTTTCTCCTCAGAGTATAGGAGAAAAGTTTGAGTTTCTTGCTCAGAAATTTTATGCCGTAATAGAGGAATTTTGGCTACCCTCTTGTTTAAGCAAGGAACCTCAATCTTGGTAGCATTTATTTTAGTGGTTACCTCACCTATCCCTTACCTTTATCCGATTTTTAGCTGTGGATGAGCGATCAAGGATCGTCGGGTTTATTCTTTGATCAGAGAAGGCAGACGTCAATCGTTAACGGCAATTCGATGAATCCTCCAAAAATTGCTGTATTTAACGCATTTTTTAACATTTCTACAAATAAACAACCAAACTTTTGAAGAAATGATAAAACTTCTTGAATTAGCATTGCTTAGTAGCAGACAATCAAAAATAGAAAAAGCTGCTAGGATCATCTCAAATATTGAATGCATAACATACTTTATTCATACAGCACATAAAAACTATGAAGTTTTTACTTACTAGTGATATCAAAACAGTTGCTACTGAGATCGTATCTTTAGTTTTCCCAAAAACTGAGTTTCAAGTATTATTTAAGGAAACGGGAATAGGAAAAATTTCTATTACTTTTAAGAATCCCAAACATTTCGCCGATAACTTTAGAATCAAATTTTGTTCTAAACTTAAAACGTTCACTATTTCCGGATATTCAAAAGAGGGAATAGTTCACTTAAATTATCTTCCAGAAAATAATTATGATTGGCGCAATGGCGGCGAATATACAATTAGTAAACCTTCTTCTGTTGGGGAAAAATTTGAATTTTTAGCTAGCAAATTCTATCCAGTTTTACAAGAGTATTATTTAGGGGACATTTTTGAGAACTTCTTTATCTCTCAGGAATTTGAAACTGCGGCTACTTCAGTGGTAGCTGAGGCTTTTCCTCAATTTCATTTTAGCTTGAGTTACTCTGAAAATGTAGAAAAAGAACCTTGTCTTAATTTTAAAGGTCAAAGAAATGAAACAAAAATATTAAAATTTAGACAAAAAACGTTTCAGACAACAGAATCTATCTTGTTTAATGTTGATTTTCGCCATCGTGCTAAGTGCCTAGCTATCAATACGAGATGGGATGGTGAGCAGTACGTACTTTTTTACAATTCTATAGGGAACTTATCTTGGAGCACGCTGCACTCAGACAAAATCAATCCACCATCAGCATTTGGAAAGGAATTTGAGAGTATTGCAGTTAAACTTTACCCACTTTTACAGGAATTTTTTCCAGGGTGAATTATCAGGCAATACGGTTCAATTAAGGTTGCTCGGTAGGAATTTTCGGCTGTGCCCGCTATGGCGCTGTTTCGAGACGCTTTAATCATGGCGTCTCTACATTGGTAGGACATCTTGTGTATTAACGGATAATGTTGTAGAGGCTCTTTGCCGAGAGCCTTTACGGTAGACGGGAAAACTCTTATTCGTAGGGAACATCAAAAGTTAAGTCGTTAGGCTTGTAGTTGCTAAGAGCGCTCTTAGCAACTACGAACATAACGCTATGAATTTATACAATTTTGTAGTAAGTCCTAATTGGTTGAAGGTAGATAACCTATCTTAACTAAACTGTATTGAATTATATGGAGTTGTTATCGAAATGACGATCGCCTACCTAAAGTCGTTCTTCAGGTAAGCCGCCCAGTGATATCGTGTCTGTCAAATCACCCAGACTAAAAGAACTCCACCTCTAACCCCTCCTCGCTTATAGGGAGGGTAGACAAAGCGCAGCTAGGAGCGGGGTGGAGTTCAAACGAAATTAAGGTTAATATTGTCTAAACAGCGGAAATTCCCGGCTTAGGAGATGACAATAAACGCTTCACACTCTGCTTAACAAAGCCTTGCAACAAACTAATTTGCTGGTTTTGTTGAAAACAAGAAAGCAGTGTTTGCCGTAACTTTTCGGGATTAAACACAGTTCCAGAATCAATCGCAATTTCCTGCTGTTGGAAATACTCGACTAGAGTCAATCCTGCTATCCGAGTTAGATAAGCCGCACTGACTCCTTGCACTGCGCCACCTGCGACAAAGGTAACAGCGTTACTCTTCAAGATAGTCGCGATCGCTTGAGAAGAAAGTTCTACTAAACCCAGTTTCAGCATCAAACTTCCCATTGTTCCGGCTACAGTTTGAGCCTGTGCCAGGGAAAATTTCTGCTGATAGATTGCACCCAAATCCATCACCATTTGGGCATTAATTGCGGCGGTTGCTAAAATATCTAATGTTGGTACTGGGTTAGCAAATGCAGCAGCGGCGGCTATCCACTGATATTGTTCAATTGACTGAAGGGAGCGATCTCGTCTGATTCCATTCAATAAGTCTTTCGCCTCTGCTTTGAGCAACAAAGCTTTTCTCCGAGTCGTTGCCCATACCAGTTGCTCTCCTTGCTGCAACAGAATTTCACCTAAAACAGAAGTTAACTGTTGAATATCTGGTGCTGGTTGTTCCAACCACTCTTGTACGGAACCATCTTCAAGATGTTTGCGTACTTTGATAGGAAGAGGATAGGCTGTTGTGGCTACAACATATCCTTGTAGGCGCTGTTTTAGTTGACTGAACACATTCAAGCGTTCATCTGGCAAATACTGGTCTTGTTTGTTCAATACCAGCATTATACTTTGATTGGCTGCTTTTATTTGCTGTATGATTTGAAACTCTGAATCTATCAAATCACCATCGATGAGGAACAAGATAAAGTCAGAGGCGATCGCTTTTTCGAGTTCAGTTGCGTCTCTTTCCTCACCTGCTTCTGTAAATAAAGGCAGTGTCTCATGAAATTGTAGAGAAGAGAAGTTTTGCTTGAGTAATCGAATCAAAGCAGTTTTACCTACCGATTTGCCGCCAGTGACAGCCAGATCGATCTCTTTTCTGTCCAACTCAGCCGTCAGTTGGACAATTTTCTCTTGCAGGAGAGACGTTGCACCCAACACCTCAATATGATTTTCTGCTTCTTGTGCTAGTCGGGTTACCACAGCTTCAGCAAGAGCGATCGCACCTTCTACCGTTGCTCGATCCACAGGTGTTCTATCTAGCTGTTCTAAAGCTTCTTTAGTACTCTTTTGCTTTAGTAACCACAAACCGCCACCAACGGCTAACAAACTCAATAAACTCAATTCACCTGAGAGCACCAAATAATGATGCCAACTTTGAAACATCCACAAACAAAAGGACAGTCCCAATCCTCCCACTAATATCGGTCGCTGCAACTTCACAACTATGATTCTCCGCGCTTTTGGATGGCTTTTCTTCCAGCATATATCAAAATCCCGTCTCTCCCAAGGGCTAGTACTCGACCAACCCAAAATTGATTTCTTTAAGGCAAGCAGGGGAGGCAGGGGAAGCAGGGGAAGCAGGGGGAGAAAGAGATTTATCTTGCTGCTATTAATCCCGTAAAGTTGCCTTGGCAGACTACTAAATTA
>JAQYWP010001032.1 GCA_029379285.1 Rhizonema sp. PD38 | reverse complement strand
GTATAGCTCCCTTAAAATTCATAAGTAAAAATTCAAAAGTTTGAAACACATGATATTTAGCTGTTTAAGATGGTATTTTTGTAAAGTACCGACCTGTAATAGCTATGCAAATGCGTCCTGATAATGAGCAATGGAAAAGAAATATTTACCTATTAACAACTATCACATATGCCTAACTGTTAACTTAGATTAACATATCATAGCTAATGACATTCGTAGATAAATATATAATAGTTTTGCCGAGGAAAAATCATTTCTTATTTGTGATATAATTAACAACTATTGAGTCATATCACCTCTAAAAGCTTGGTAAATATTTAAAAAAATATAAAAACTTTACTAACTCTTCATCAGAATGCTCTGCTCAAATTTTAGTCTTTAGACAAAAATTAGGATGTGTCTTTACGGAGAGTATTTTCAATCTTTATTATTATGACTATTGATAAAATGAATAAAATGACAGTCAGGATTCCTTTTGTAGACCTGAAGATACAACATCAGCCAATTCAAAATCAACTACAACAAGCAATTCTGAATGTCGTGGATAAAGGAGATTTTGTTTTGGGGCAAGCACTGTTCGATTTTGAGGTCGCATTTTCCGTAGCCTGTGGTACAAATTATGGTGTTGGTGTAGCCTCAGGAACAGATGCGATCGCACTTGGTTTACAAGCCTGTAACATTGGTGCGGGAGATGAAGTCATTCTGCCAGCAAACACCTTTGTAGCAACGCTGCTCGGGGTGCTTCGTGCTGGAGCAAAACCAGTTTTTGTTGATTGTGATTATCAAACAGCTTTAATTGATTTAGATGCAGCAGCACGAGCAGTGACACCAAAAACTAAAGCGATTCTCCCCGTGCATTTGTATGGTCAAATGGTATCACCACGGCAATTACTAGACTTTGCCGAAACATATAAAGTATTAATATTTGAAGATGCAGCCCAAGCGCACTTAGCCGAAAGAGAAGGTTATAGGGCTGGTTCAGTGGGGATTGCCGCAGCTTTTAGTTTTTATCCTAGCAAAAATTTGGGGGCATTTGGAGATGGCGGGATGGTGGTAACGCGAGATGTGGATGTCGCCCAAAAAGTTTTACGCTTGCGGAATTACGGTGCTCATCAAAAGTATTATCATGTGGAATTTGGAACTAATAGCCGCTTGGATACATTGCAGGCAGCAGTATTGCATCAGAAACTCCCATATTTATCAGACTGGAATCGCGAACGGTGGAATGCTGCCCAAGAATACGATACAGAATTAGCACAAATAGCATCAAACGGGATTATCCCGATGCAAAACCACAGTGCAGAGGGACATATTTATCACCTTTACGTCATTAAAGTAGATGATTCTTGTGCCACAAACCGCCAGCAACTTCAAGAACAACTGACAGCAGTAGGAATCCAAAATGGTATTCACTATCCAATTCCCTGTCATCTCCAGCCAGCATTCTCCAACTTAGGCTATCAAGTTGGTGACTTTCCCCGTGCCGAAAAGTTGGCGCAGCAAATATTATCATTACCCATGTATCCAGGTTTGAATAATAGCCAAGTAAGGGAAGTTGTAGCGGCGATCGCAACCAGCCTCAGATGCGAACAAAAAAAGTTGTTGTACATTTAACCTGTGTAAGCACTCAGCAGGCGTTTCTGAGAAGGTTGTATGAGTCACTCCTCCCTCCTTTAACCAAGGGATTCGAGCTTAGACGCCCGCACTTTCCGCTCGTAACAGATTTCCTCCTTCTGTTTCCGATAAATCTGGGGGTGGTGAGTATCGGTTATGGGCTCATGCTGGGCAGAAAGCATCGGATTTTGGTAGAATCCATCACGTTACATAGCTGCCCTCTACCTCGAGCATAGTTGCCTTACAAGAGAGAGCTTGTCACCTAATGTAGACAAATTTTTCTCATAAGAATACTCGTTGAAAACCCTTTAGTATGTGTCTTTACGCCAAGCTCCAAGACACATACGTACTTCAGGAAAGGGATGAAAACGGTTACAGCCCTTTAGAGCTGAGTGATATGACGTTTGTCGGCTCTGGAAGACTATCTATCCATTCATCCACCAAACTACTAATAGTCCTATCTAATTCTACCGACAGTAGCAATAGTTTATAGTGCCTACGGTCAGTTATTCTACAGTTTAATCGTTTTTCTTTCATAAATTTTTCCCAATGGTTTCACATTTATGATACTATAACAAAAACAGATAGGTGACTGAACTTGACGGATATCATCCAAACTCAGCTTATAAAAATTAACCTCGACGAGTTTGAAACACGGATTCTTGAATTTATCTGCAAGCGCTCAAATAGCTTATGGAATCAAGCTATCTATTACGTAAAGCAGTGGCATCAATTAACTCATCCAGGTAACCTTCCTCGTGTCCCTTATGAGCAGTTGGCTAACAATCTCAAAGATGAGCCAAGCTATAAAATGCTCTACTCTCAAGCAGCACAACAAACTTTAAAGTCTGTGGTTGAGGGGTTCAAAAGCCATAGCGAACTACTACCTATGTGGCGACGTGGAGAACTCATTGGAGAGCAACCAAAACCACCAAGGTACCGTAAAAAAGGTGGACTATTTCAAGTAAGCTATCCAACTGTTGCTCTTACCTTTTGGCTAGACCGTCCGGTGGTGAGAATACCGCTGGGTAACGAACTGGCGGAGTTGGAGGGTATTAAAGAATTGTTGCTACCCTGTCCTTACGGTATGAAACCCGAACAAGTCAGAGAACTCACGATAGTACCAAGAAACGGACAGTTTTATGCAGCCTACACTTATAAAACTGCCGCGCCAGTGGTACCGGAACTTGACAAGTCAAAAGCTCTCGGAATCGATCATGGACGCGACAACTGGCTAACTTGTGTTTCTAATGTTGGTACATCTTTCATTGTTGATGGACTCCATTTGAAGTCCCTTAATAGCTGGTACAACAAAACTATTTCAACAATCAAGGAAGGGAAGCCACAAGGGTTCTGGAATAATCGGCTAGCTACTATCACAGAGCGTCGCAACAGGCAGATGCGGGATGCTATAAATAAAGCTGCGAGATTGGTAATTAATCATTGCCTAGAACACAAGATTGGCACAATTGTCTTCGGATGGAACCCGCGACAAAAGCAGCGATCTAATATGGGTCGCGTCAATAACCAATCTTTTATTCAAATTCCGACAGCCAAACTGAAAGATCGTATTAAGCAACTGTGCGATTTGTACAAAATTCAGTTTGTAGAAACTGAGGAATCTTACACGAGCAAAAGTAGTTTTCGTGATGGGGATGAAATGCCGAAACATAGTGAAAAACCTATAGGCTATCAACCATCAGGGAAAAGGGTAAGGCGTGGGCTTTACCGCACTGGAATTAATCAATATATCAACGCGGATTGCAACGCGAGTGCAAACATTTTGCGAAAAGTAAGCACAAGCCTTGGACTTGTTCTGAGTGGAGTGTGTATGAGCGCTTTGAGTG
>JAQYWP010000146.1 GCA_029379285.1 Rhizonema sp. PD38 | reverse complement strand
GCTGCGGGAGGGTTTCCCTCCGCAGGCATCTGGCGTTAGCGAAGCGTTAGCGACGTTAGCGAAGCGGTAGCGAGGAACGAGCGTCAGGAGCGTCACCCGAAGGGGTTAGCCCGACCTACTAGGCGACTGGCGTTAGCGACGTTAGCGCAGCGTTAGCGAGTCTTCTCCCAAGGGGAGACGCAATCATGCGAACGAGCGTCAGCGTTAGCGACGTTAGCGCAGCGTTAGCGATCTTCGCAGCGGTAGCGAGGAACGAGCGTCGGCACGAGCGTCACCCGAAGGGGGAGGAGTTGGGGGTGAGGTTCTTCTATTGTGGGTGATTTTACGGACATCGTATTATATCAGAAATCTGGTGAAATAGTATTAATTTCCTCCCCGCATGTGGTTTGGAGACGTAAAGCCCAGCTTTTCTATAGTGGGTTAATAGAATGACTTGTACAAAGAGTAAACATGATATCAAACTTCTGGTTCTATACCAGCTGCTCGTAGTTGTGCGGTAAGTTTATCAGCACGTTGCCGTTCTTGCTCAGCACGTTGCCGTTCTTGCTCGGCTAATTCAGAACCCCAGAGGAGCATCTGTCCTTGTTCATCCCACCACCGTAACCAGTATCCTGTTCGGTTTTCACGAGTTCCTTGCCAAAAGCTGAGAGAGAGATTCATTTCCGCTATCCAGTAGCGGTTGTTTTCCTCAGGTACTTGCAATAAATACTGTCCGGCGTTATCCAATCGATAAACTTCAAGATTACCTGTATCAGGTTCAAAGATGACGTAGTTGGGTACTTTTAAAATACGCTCATAGTAAAACCATTTTCCCGGTGGATAGGTTGGTTTGACAGAGTACTCCGTACCATCAGTATCGGAAATAAATTCCATCACAATCACTGGCATATCTCCCTGTAATTGTGGCGTATAACTACGTTTAACCTCTTCTCGTGTAACGCGGATATTAGGTACGTATGCCCAATCGGGAGCTTTAACAACAATTTTGCCGTTCATAGTGGCGCAGATGCCGTAATTTGTGGGAGTCAAGGTATTTTTGGGTAATCTACCAGTGACTTCCAAACTTTCAGTTAAAGCGGCGACAAGAGGAGGTTGGTTAATATTCTCCACTGGTGCATCTGGTAGTACATAATCATCTGGTAATTTTTCCCAAGTTATTTGGTAATCTCGAGTCGCAGTAGCAATCATAATCAGGTTTCCTTTCAATTTTTAAAAAGGTGGATTTTCACCTTCACTTAAGTCATTGCTTTCAGGAGAAAGGAGAGGAGTTAGAGAAGGAGTAGATTCCTCATCTACTTCTAAATCGCTTTCTTCCAGAGTTTGATGCGGTATTGCTGCAATAATGGCATCAATTACTTTTGACACGGGTAAAATCTCGATATCAAGGTTAGGATATTTTTGCCCTTTAGGCACGATCGCTCGTTTAAATCCCAGTTTTGCGGCTTCTTTCAACCGTAATTCCATTTGTGAAACGGAACGAACTTGTCCTCCCAACCCAACTTCTCCAATCAAGACGGTGCCAGGATCGACAATGCGATCGCGGAAACTAGCAACAATGGCGATCGCCACACCCAAATCCACTGCTGGTTCATCTACACTCAACCCACCTGCGGAAGCGACGTAGGAATCTAATTTTGAGATGGGAATACCTACCCGTTTTTCTAAAACTGCCAGTATTTGCACTAAGCGGTTGTAGTCTACACCTGTTGTTGAACGACGCGGTGAAGCATAACTAGTGGGACTCACTAAAGCCTGTAACTCGACGACAATCGGACGAGTTCCTTCGCAGGCGACGACAATGGCAGTACCGGGGGCTGGTTCATCACGATTGCCTAAAAATAACTCGGAGGGGTTGGGGACTTCTCGCAGTCCGTTATCCACCATTTCAAAAATACCGATTTCGTGAGTGGCTCCGAAACGGTTTTTAACTGTCCGTAATAATCGATGGGAGGCAAAGCGATCGCCTTCAAAATACAACACTGTATCTACTAAATGTTCCAACACTTTTGGTCCAGCAATTGCTCCTTCTTTGGTGACGTGTCCCACAATTAACATGGTGATATCTTCGTGCTTCGCCACCTTCATTAAAGCCGCAGTGCATTCCCTCACCTGTGCCACCGAACCGGGAGCAGACGTAAGGGCAGGAAAGAATACTGTTTGAATACTGTCAATCACTGCAACATTCGGTTTCAATGAGTCAATTTCCCGTAGAATTTCTTCTAAGTCTGTCTCAGGTAATACATATAAATCAGCCCCTTGAGTTTCCGATGTTTGGGCAAGTATTGTTTCTTTTACTACTTCAACACTCTCTTGTTCTACGACTTCCAATCGTTTGGCTACACCCAAACGAGAAGCTCTCAGCTTAACCTGTTGTCCTGATTCTTCTCCAGAAATATAAAGGATACGGTATCTCTGCGCCAACTCATTTGATACTTGCAATAACAGAGTAGATTTGCCGATACCCGGATCGCCGCCAATGAGTACCATAGAACCCGGTACGACTCCCCCGCCTAGTACGCGATCCAATTCGCCATACCCAGAAGCCCACCGAGTCACCTGGCGATCGCTAATTTGGTCAAAAGTCAGAGAGGCTCGTGCCTTGGCTGGTTTACTTGGAGCTTTGCCATTAGCTTGCTGAGCATGCCAACTACCCACCCCTCGAGATGGTACATCTGTAGATGATTGGATGGCAAGCTGTTCTTCTAGAGAATTGTAGGTGCCGCAAGCTGGACACTTACCAAACCATTGGGGCGATTCGGCTCCACATTCGTTACAAACGTAATAGGTTTTTGGCTTTGCCATTCTTAATGTTATTAATTAATCTTAATTTTTACTTAATTCTTCAAACAAACCAAAATCCAATCATGACAGTAGATGTATGTTTTTCCCAATTAATTTGTGGAATGATATCTTAATAATATGGTAGTAAAAGTTAATCAGGAAAAATTTCAGTTAAGGAGCGTTGATAAAATTGGAAAGCCATAAAGAAAAAATTCTGGTGGTAGACGATGAAGCCAGCATTCGTCGAATTTTGGAAACGCGCCTTTCAATGATTGGCTATGATGTAGTCACAGCTGGCGATGGAGAGGAAGCTTTGGATACTTTTCGCAAAGCTGAGCCTGATTTGGTCGTTTTGGATGTGATGATGCCAAAGCTAGACGGCTATGGCGTGTGTCAGGAGTTACGAAAAGAATCAGATGTCCCTATTATTATGTTAACAGCCTTAGGGGACGTTGCTGATCGCATTACTGGTCTGGAATTGGGTGCTGATGATTACGTAGTTAAACCGTTTTCCCCTAAAGAGTTAGAAGCCCGTATTCGTTCAGTACTGCGACGAGTAGATAAAACTGGCGCTTCTGGTATTCCCAGTTCGGGAGTCATTCACGTCAGCAGTATTAAAATTGATACAAACAAGCGGCAAGTCTACAAGGGTGACGAACGTATTCGGCTAACGGGTATGGAGTTTAGCTTGCTGGAGTTGCTTGTCAGCCGTTCTGGAGAAGCTTTTTCCCGTTCGGAGATTTTGCAAGAGGTATGGGGATACACACCTGAACGCCATGTCGATACCCGTGTTGTAGATGTACATATCTCTCGTCTGCGCGCAAAGTTGGAGGACGATCCCAGTAACCCGGAATTGATTCTGACTGCAAGAGGGACAGGATATTTATTTCAACGGATTATTGAACCAGGAGAGGAGTAGGTAGAAGCGGGTTTAATTCACGTGCATATTTTCACTCCTCACTCTTATCTTCCCAAACCCGCCCATATACGAGGGAGGAGTGAATTCATAACTCCTCACTGTTCTAAAATCTATGGCTAAAACTGATACCAATCGAGTTTTACGGCGTCTACCACTCGTTGTTGGCACTTTGGGAGCAATCCTTTTACTGATAAATCGATTGCTCACACCAGCGATAACTGACTCCCAAGCACGTGGGGATGCATTGGGTGTGATTTTGAGTGCAGTATTAATTTTGACAGGTTTAATATGGCAGCAAGTACAGCCACGATTGCCTGATACTGTACAACTAACAGGAGTTGAAGGTTTCGTGCTTGCCCCTGACTTGCCAGAAGCTATAAAAATTGAACTAGCTTGGGCATCGCATTTATTATTAACGAATACAGTTACGCGATCGCTTGTCGTGTTTTATTTAGGTAAAGTTTTGTTACGTCGCGGAATTTTAGGTACTAAATCAGAAGTTGTCCCCGGACCGATTTTAAACCGGGTCCTGGAAAAACAAAAGCCGATTTATTTAGTTGACCTGAAAGTATATCCGGGACGAATTGAATTTGATTATTTGCCTATTAACACTCAAGGAGTAATTTGTCAACTAATTGGCAAACAAGGTGTCCTGATTTTAGGAGCAAATGCTCCTCGAAGTTATACAAAACAAGATGAAAATTGGATTGCAGGAATTGCTGATAAATTAGCTGTTACTTTAAATGAGGGAGTGGGAAATAGGGAGTAGGAGAAGAATAAAATCTAATGGACACAAATTATTTGGTGATTGTTTATTGGGTCGTGATTGCCGTCATGATTGTGGGAATTGTTGGCGCGGTGGTTCCGGCTATTCCTGGAGCGAGTTTAATTTTACTTGCGATTATTGTTTGGGGTTTTGTCAGTGGCTCTTTTCTTTCTATAGAAATTCCACTGATTGTGACAATTGTCGTTTTAGTTCTAGGTATAGGAATTGATTTTTTAGCAGGCTATTTGGGAGCAAAAAAAGCAGGTGCTAGTAAGTGGGGACAAATTGGATCGGTTGTGGGCTTGCTGCTGGGATTTTTTGGCTTATTGCCGACTTTACCATTTGGCGGTCCATTGTTGGGAATTTTACTAGGACCTCTTTTAGGAGCAATTGTTGGTGAATTTCTTTATCAGAGAAATTTCCAAGTGGCTGTGAAGGCAGGGATTGGAATTGTTGCAGGTACATTGATTGGGAATTTGATTCAAGGGTTGCTAGCGATCGCAGCCGTTGCAGTTTTCCTAGCAACAACTTGGCCGCAAGTGTATAGTGGCTAGAATTTATATCTGATGGCAAATAGTTTTGAGAGTTTCACGCAGCCAACTGTTAGCATAGTCCTTGTCAACTAATGTGTTCCATATCATTGACACCGTCCATGGATCAGACTCAATAGGGAGCTCGAAGACTTCCAAATTAGCGATGCAAGCGAAACGCAATGCCATACGGTATGGTATCGATGAGACGAGATCGCTGGACGAGATTACAAATGGGAGGACGAGCATGTGCGGGATAGTCAATGCTATGCGACGCGCTAAATTGTAGTTTGCTAACACTTTATCAATTTGACCCGTGGTGTCCCGACGGGTTGTCATCAGTGCGTGCGGCAAAGCAGCAAATACCTCCAGGCTCATTGAACCATGAGAAAGAGCAGGGTGACCTTTACGGGCAATGCCAACAAACCGCTCTTCAAATAGTGGCATGTGGTGCGTTCGCCGGGGTATGTTCGGAAACACGCCTAACGCCATGTCGATCTCGCCCTGTTCTAAGAGATAGCCGACGCGATCCTTCTCGAACTCAATCATCCTGAAATCAAGACAAGGCGCAGTTCGGCTACAGAATTCAAGCATAGCAGGAACCACCACAAAGCTGATGTAGTCCGAGCTGCTGATGGTAAAACTTTGCTTTGCCGAAGCGGGATCGAATGTTCTACTAACCTCAATAGTTTGCCGTATTTGTCCGAGTGCGGTGACGATGCCTGGTGCAATCTCCATTGCTTTGGAGGTTGGCCGCATCTCTTTACCCATACGGACGAAAAGCTCATCCTCAAACAAAGATCTGAGACGTCCAAGAGCCGCACTCATTGCTGGTTGACCAAGATTAAGCCTTCGCGCAGCTTTAGTAACGCTGCGTTCCTCTAGCAGTGCTTCAAACGCGACGAGAAGATTTAAATCGACAGATGCTAAGTTTATTGATTTCATTGATATTAATTATATCAATTATCGATTTGCTTTCTTATACAAGTCTTGTTAAATTACTTACTTGAAGGTTGTGAAAGCGCTCTCTCGTATACTCTCATCTAGAGAGTTGCAGTCACTTTATAGTATCCTCTGGAAACCTTGTATGGGTTTGGGACAGGAGGTCGAGGTGTCTAACCTCTATACTTAGACTTGCATACTAGTGTGCAGTTCAAAAAGTTTCACTAACAAACTTTCACAATCAGGGTGAACAAATCTTTGCTGTGCAAATCAGTAGCCTTTTAAGACAGTTGTCATAGACTTGTTACGCTCAGTCCTAAACAAAATATCTGCATGAATATGCAACAGCAAGAACAAAACAAGACCTTTATTCGCAATCATTTCGAGGAATTCGTTAATCGTCAGAATTCGGCGATCGCTTACCAGAATTTCGCGCCAAATTTCTTGGATCATGATGAACCTTATGGAGAAGCTATTGGTGCTGAACCCGCGAAACAGATGATGGAGGCGACATATGTGAAGTATCCAGATATCCATGTCACGATTGAGGACATCATTGCTGAGGATGACAAAGTAATGGTACGCAATACATGGCGTGCAACAGATTCTTCGACTGGGAAAAAGATAGAGTTTAAAGGTTTTGTCCTTTGGAGGTTAGCTAATGGCAAAATTGCTGAGCGTTGGGCAACTCTTACACCTCCTAAAGAGATTACACCATAGCTACAGCAACAAAAACTTTTATTCAAAAGTTGATGAATAAGTGTAAACAGTAAGTAAGGCAGAGTACTGTCATTTTTATACCTAGCATCAATGGTTCGATTCTTGCTCATCCATCAACTTTAATCTGAAAAGGAAATCATGACTGAAGTACATCAAAACATTCAGGTGGCGAAGCAATTTATCAATGAAGGTATTGCTAAGGGTAATCTGAAAGCGTTCGATGAGACGATAGAGCCAAACATCCCAGTCACAACAGGATTAAGTCCTGCTGAACCAATTCAAGGAATAGAAAACTACAAGCAAATCTTCTCTAAATTTGCTGACTCATGGCCAGTAGAGTACTTTGTCATTGACGATATCTTCGGTGTCGATGACAAAGTTGTGGTGCGCTTTACCGCAAAGACTATTTTCAAGAAGGACTATTACGGTGTAAAAGCTACTAATCAGATAGTACTCCTCAAGGAGGTTCACATACTGACTTTCAGAAACGGAAAGATTATTGAAAATATCGTCAGTGCTATAAACTTTCTGTTTGAATATATTATGTATCCAGTGCTAAAGGATGCTGTAATTGGTAATCTCCAGACAAATAGCTGATGCTTTACAGAATATAAGAAGAGAAAAATCATCTTAAGGAGATTGCAAAGCTTGCTCCTGGCGCAAGGGTTGTGGAAGCATTACCCGTTTTTGCAGAAGTCTTGTACTCTCCTCCCATGAAAATTTGGTGAGCAGGATGGAACCGTTTTCTACTGTGGTGATGATGCCCAAGCCAAGCAAACTGTGGCAGAGTTGCTGCGTGAAATTGAGGTAGAGCCGATTGACGCCGACTCGTTGAAAAATGCCCGCTTTGTCGAACCAGCAATGATGCTGCTCGTAGAACTTGCTTATAGCCAGAAAATGGGTGGGGAGATTGGCTTCAAGTTGCTCCAACGTTGAAGCGGAGAATACATTAATTATGACACTCGTTCTTCAAAAGACAGTTGCCTGCGGAGGGAAACCCTCTAAAGAGTGTTGACTCCCTAACCTACGTATTTTCGTATTTTTAGGCTATCCTTTGCAGTATTGGACTATGAAAAGCTTACATATCACCACAACTAGTTAGGAGAATGAAGCAATTGAGTAACTTAGATAAAGTTTTAGAAGCGGCAATGGATCTTCCTTTAGAGCAGCAAGAAATGCTGGTACAAATTCTCAAAAACCGAATTATTGAAAGTCGGCGAGATGAAATTGCATCAGATGCAGCAGTTTCCATTGCTGAATTTACTGCAGGTAGGTTCAAAGTCCAGACTGCTAGTGAAGCAATTCAAGAATTACGGGAATATCTCAATAACCCAAGTGCAGCTGATGTATAAGTTGGTTATCACGAGCAAATTTAAAAGAGCTTTCCGGAAATTTGGTCGTCGTAACGCTGATTTACAAACCCGAATAGAAGAAACTATTGCGGCTATGGAGAATGATATATTCGCAAACAACTTAGGCACTCACAAGCTGGAGGGAAAGCTATCAGGATTACTTTCATGCTCTTGTGGATACGATTGTCGCATTGTTTTCTCACTCAAAACTGATGACGAGAGTGGGGAACAAGTCGTTCTTTTATTAGACATTGGTACTCATGACGATGTTTATTAACTCATGATGGTACTAGTAGGTTGAGTTGAACGGCAGTGAGGCGTTTCCCACTCTACGTCTCTTATTTCAGAAATCAAATAGGACTGCTAAATTGCAACATGCTCAATTGTTACTTAAAGCTTTTTTAGCTTCAGTCGCGACTGCTTCCACTTGATCGTTTGCGAGATTTCCTAATACGGATTTAGCATCTGTAGTGCCTAAACGACTCAAAGCTTGTACAAGTCTATAGCGGAGTTGCCAATCTGGGTGTGTCGCATAGGGGGTTAGCAGAGGAACTGCTTGTGTATCGCCTAAATCACCAAGAGAACTAATAGCAGCAGTTTGGACTAACTCATTGTCAGAAGAAAGAGCCTCTTTGAGTAATTCAAAAGCTCGTGGTTCGCCCATCTCTCCTAATGCGGCGATGATGCTAAATCTGACAATCCACTCGCTGGTTGTTTGGTAAAGCTCTTGTAAATCGTCAAACGCTTCTCCTAACTTTAAAGCTCCCAAACAGTCTGCTGCTGCTGCTTGCACATCAGGTTCGGGATCGTTAAGCAAGCGATCGCGCAATATCTTCAACGACAAGTCTAAATCTTGCCCGCCAAGAGTATCTATTTGACTGATGGCTGAGTATCGGACACGGGTATTGCTGTCTGTAACAGCACTTTGAATCAATTCAAAACCGACAACTGGTTCCAATTGACGGATTTGATTAACTGCACGCAGGCGATCGCCCAAATCCTCTGAACTGAGCAATTGCTTTACAGATTCAGGAGTAATGCTCATTTAATTATCTCTCTATTTTAAGGTATTTTGTTAATTATTGATTGTTCTACCAAAGCGTTAGCCATTAACAACCACTAATCTTGACTTGCTGCCATTGCCCGAATAATATCACCACGAGTGAGGATACCAATGACTTGACTCTCGCTGTCAAGCACTGGCAAGCGGTGGATTTTGCGATCGTGCATGAGCTTGGCAGCTTCTGTTACCGTTTTTTCTGGGGAAATAGTAATGGGGTTTTTGCTCATAACTTCCCCAACTGTTTGCCCAAGTGCTTTATGGAGATCGCGTTCGTAGGTAGCAGGATTTTTTAAATAGATGACACTATCAAGAAACATGATATAAGCCGGAGGTGTCACACCTGTTTCTTGCCACATTAAGTCAGTTTCTGAAATAATACCCACTAGTTGACCAGAGTCATCCACAACAGGTAGCCCGCTGAAGTGTCGTTCTGCCAGAATTTTAATAGCTTCATTCAGAGGAGTTTCTGTCCGTACCACAATCGGGTTACGGCTCATCACGTCGGCAACAGTTTTAGGCATTTGTATTTGCTGATACCCTTTATCAACCTTTCTGAAATTATTTTAATGCGTAACGGTTGCCTTAGTGGTTTTTGACCTGTCAAACTGGGACGTTAAACGAAGATCACTGACACGCTTTCTGACTTGTTTTAAGCAATTTGCCGAGTCACGCTAGAGAAAAACTCAATCAATTGTTGAATCAGTGGGTGTTGTTGCAAGGCTATTATTTGTGACGATGTTAAACGCTCTAGCACTTCATATAAGTCAGAAGGAGAGTATAGTGAAGTTTGGATCGTCGGCTCGCTCTTCAAGATCGATGCGATCATCGGAACCGCCAGCAAGACTCGGAAGGGAACGCCGAGTGGGGCAGCAGGCAACAGCAAGGTATTGGCTATGCTGATTTTTTCCTGGATTTCGGCTGCATTTTGGGTTTCCGCATCCACGACAATCACAACCGGGCGCTCACGATCCCAGAGCAATGTCCCTGCTGCGGAATAAACAGATGATCGCCCGTTCGTCGCGTAGAATACAAGTTCTGAAACCAGGGGAGGGGGAAGTAGCTTCCTCAGAATAGTGAGGTCGCTGTCATGTTCGGTCACGAGATAAGCTGAGGTCATGGTAACTCTCCAAGGTCAATTCGGTAGTTTCCAGCGGCACGTTCGACGCAATATCGGTATTTTTGAATTAGCCCTAGACGGAATACCTGATGCTCAAGGGCATATTCGATTTCGCTCCCCTCCCACAACAAAATGGCTTGATTAGCATTGTACTGTGCCAGAATTTGCGTCGATTGAGTGAATTGCGTGGTGGTGAAGATGAGTCCGATTACGCTGGATGGTCTTCTCAGCAGCTGATGAACGCAGTTTAGCAACCGGCTCAATCGCAACATTGTTATGCTGATCTTTACATTCGACCAGGCAAGCAAAACCGTCACAGTAGATTGCCCCGTCGATTTGCTCGAGCATAGTACCACCCATTTGAATTGTGTAGGGGTAGGTAACGCTGGCGCATTCCAGTTCAAAGGCACGAAGGAGGAAATATTCAAAGGCTTTACCAGATTCCCAATCCGGCGTGTCACCTGCTTGAATCTGATTCCAAAGGTCAAGCAAACTGGGATAATCATAGGTGGCAATACGATGTTGATATTCGGTAGCCGTAGTCATGCAATCAAGATCAATCGTTCGAGTTCTATTATCCTGTGTTTTTGAGCCGATTGAGTGGGTAACGTTGCTTTCATGACTCGACATGAGAGAAAGAAGCGTGACAGAGCGATAAGAGCCAATATCAGCGACTTTTCACCTAAAAACTGCCTATAATAGGTGACTATAGGCAGTTTTAGCAAAGTTTTGGATTATTCACTAATGCTCTAATGAGGCGGGACAGTTTCGCAAAATACTTGTAACAAATCGATGCAATTAGCGATCGCCCCTAAGTGAGCGATTTCATAGCCGTGAGTATTTTGTGTGGGAAACGCCAGACAAGCAGCACGTCCGACATGACCAAATTTCATCGCAATAGAAGCATCACTGCCAAAACCACTTAAGATTGCTAACTGCACTGGCATATCGAGTTGCTTGGCACTTTGGCATAATTGCTCATTCAGTGTTTCATCGTAAATTCCATAGCCATCTTGAGAAAGTATGACAGGACTTTTGCCATCTTTAATCGGATATTCTGATGAGAGCGGACAAATTTCTAAAGCTATCAAAGCTTCTAAGTGCTGACGTTGAGTAAAAAAAAGTGCCCCAATTGCCCCTACTTCTTCTTTTGCTGATGCAACTAGATAAACATTGACTGCTGGCTTCTTGAGTTTTTCGGCTAAAGCGAGGAGAATAGCAACAGAAGCTTTGTTATCTAAAGTGTAACTCGCAATATGATCCTTTAACCGGATGGGATGCTTGCGATGCTTACCAATGACCACTCTGGTTCCTGCTCGAATACCAGCTGCTTCCAATTCAGCAGCCGTACATTTTGTCTCAATCCAAGTCTTTTCCCACTTGACAGGAGCTTTTTCCTGCTGTTCTTTTTGGGGTGATTCGTGGGAGACGTGGCGAGAACCAAAGCTGAGAATACCACTAATGGTTTTGTTGTCCCCTAATAAATCTACAACTCCTTCTCCGTAAACCCACGGAAACGCACCACCCAATTTGCGGACTTCAACTCTACCTTCATTACCTATTGTCTTGACAATTGCGCCAATTTCGTCTTTATGGGCGGTGATCGCTATAGAACGGCTAGAATCTAATCCTGGTATTTTAGCAATGATGTTATCAGCGAGATCGCACCAAACTTCCACTCCCAATCTTGCAAATCGCTGCATGAGGTGTTGGTTAATCTCTGCTTCTGCACCACTAGGAGAATGATGCATCACTAATTCTTCAATCGTTTTAAATAAATCTTCGTAATCCCACATTTATCTCAAAAAAGTTGTGTATATATTCAACAAGCTTGAGTTTAATACTATTTTACAGCAATTTTCAGGTAAAGTCTGTGGGAGAGACACTTCTCTCCCGCGAGCTTTACGTAAATAGACCACAGTGGGAGCCTCCGGCTGTTCGCCCTTACCAACGGTGTGGTTCATTTGGGTGAAAACATCGGTGAACTACAGTTCTTCCAAAGCATCGCAAAGGGAAATTTCTTTCCTGAGTGCCAAGCCGCAACTTGCGAGAATGGCGGCAACGTCTGGTTTGGAGAGCTTGAGGGTGAAATCGTATTTGTTCATTTTTTGACAAAGAAAACTGTCATGATGACTTGGTTAGAAATCCCGCGTGGTATGGAGTTGAGCATTTGTTTGTTTATAATGGCAAGATAACTTATATAGGTAAACCAAGGC
>JAQYWP010001031.1 GCA_029379285.1 Rhizonema sp. PD38 | reverse complement strand
CCCGAAGGGCGGTTTATTTTTTCGGTATTCTTCTAGCGGGAAGGGAGCATTCAAAGGAACTGTTTTGTGTTTCAACTTTCCTTCAAGAAAATCTCTAATTTTGCCAGCCGTTGAGTAATTGAGGCTTCAATTTCATCTTCACCAAGCTCTTCTATTTCAGAAAGGTTATTAATTTGCTGGTGAGTCATGAGTAATTCTGCGGTTTCTGCTTCTGGCGAATTCCAACCTAATACCTCTGTGCTGATATACGTCACAAGATCGTTGATTGTGGGGAATTCAAATGCTAGGGTTGAAGGAAGAGCACAATCTAGACTCGCAGCTAGTCGGTTTCTCAGTTCCAAGGTAATGAGTGAGTCCATACCCATATTGAAAAAACCTTGTTGTGGATCTGGTAATTGTCCTAAAGGTAATCCAAGGACTTGAGCAACTTCTGTTTGCAGATAAGCAACTAAAATATTTTTCCGCTCCCATTCTTGTGCTGCTTCGAGTTTCTGCAAAATTTGTGGCTGCTGTACTATTGGTTCTTCAGGCTCGTTGTGTGATGCAACTTCAATATCTAATAGGAGTCGCCGTTGTTTGTTAGCTTTGTAAACAGCTTTAAATTTACTCCAATCAACCTTAGCGACTACTGTTTGGGTAACGTCGGCTGCAAGCAAAAAGCCCAAAGCATCAAATCCAGCTTCTGGGGAGAATTCCTCAATTCCAATCCGAGATAACCATTGATCGTATCCTGCATTCACCATACCTCCAGAACCAATAAGTGCCCAGTTAATGCTAAGAGCTGGTAATCCAATGGAACGGCGGTAGTGAGCGAAGGTATCTAAAAAGTGGTTGGCAGCATCATAATCTCCTTGACTTTTTGCTCCCCATACAGAACCAGCAGAGGAGAAGCAGACGAAGAAGTTTAGCTTCATCTCTTGTGTGAGGCAATGCAGTACCCAAGTTCCTACTGTCTTAGGATATAGCACTTCTTCCAATGTCTTGCGGTCTAAATTCTGCAAAGTTTGGTATCCAGGTGTCACGCCAGCAGCATGAATTATTCCGCGTAAAGGAGAGTGTAGTGAGTGAATCTGCTTTAGTGCGGAGGACATTTGTACCATATCACACACGTCAGCTACGAGAACAGTAACTTTAGCACCCTTTGTCTCTAATGCTTGAATCGCTTTTACTCTTCTTCCTTCCTCAGAATTTTCTGTAAGACTTGCCCATTGTTCCCGTGGAGGTAATCCTCTGCGTGCAGTTAAAATTATCTCCCTTGCTCCTTGCTCAACCATCCACTGAGCAAGTTTGAGTCCCAAGAAACCCAAACCACCTGTAATCAGATAACTACTCTCAGCTTGGAATAGCAAGTTATGCAAGTTTTCTGAATAGTGAGTGCGAACCAAGCGAGCAACGTAGCGTTCTTGCTGGCGGAAGACAATATGATCTTCCCCATCGGATTCTAAAATCTCTGCTCGTAAGATTGTTGCAGCTTTATCACTCACTATACCAGGTTCTAAATCAATCATTCCGCCCCAAGCTTCAGGATGCTCTAGGGAGATGACTTTGCCCATACCCCACAGTGGAGATTGGGCGATCCCCGAAACTGGAAGCTTTTGATTAGCGATCGCCTGGGTTCCTTGAGTGACTAACCACAGGCGAGGAAGTTGAGAAGATTCTACCTGGAGTAAGGCTTGAATGAGGTGGAGAACACTGATACAGGATGTGTGCGTGGTAGTTTTGATGGCTTCTACTGTTAGCATTTCCGCCTTTGGTGCATCCAAGCCCCAAAGATAGACAACTTTATCAATGGAAGATTGATATGTAACTAATCTTTGAAAATCTGCCAAATTTTCTGGATCAATGGCAAAAATTTCCTCTCCAAGCTCTTGGTATCTATTTCCCTTGAAAACCAATATACAGTTTTGTCCTTGAGAACGCAACTGGTTTGCTAAGTGTTGACCGATACCTTTTTCGTCAGCTAAAATCAGCCAATTCTGTGATAACGAAGAAGCAGGCAAACTCTTGGCTGCTTGGGCAACAATCACTGCTTGTTCTGGCAGAAGCCCATTATTTTGGAGAATAGAAGGCAACGCAGTTGTTGCTGAGAAACCAACTTCTAGGAGTAACTTTTCCCACTGAGCAGTCGTTAATAACGCGTAGTTTGGACGCAAGTCTACATCGTCAAATCGCCACCAACCATCTAGTAATCCAAAGATAAGATCTAACCAGCGTTGGCGAGCAGTCACCTCCAACAGTACAAGTATCCCACCGGGAGCCAGCAGTTGTCGTACGTGTTGTACCGTAGCACGTAAGTCTTTAGTTGCATGTAATACATTAGACGCTACTACGATATCATATTGCTCGGCTGCAAATCCTTGAGAAATTGGATCTTTTTCAATATCTAGCGTTTGATAGAGCAAGTGGGGATAATCTGAGAATCTCTGCTGAGCTTGGCTGAGAAACACCGGAGAAACATCGGTAAATACATATTCAGTTTGGTTTTGTGGCAATAGAGGTAACAAATGAGCCGTTGTCCCTCCAGTTCCTGCTCCAATTTCTAAGACTCGCACTCCACGCCCTACAGGTAACTGCTGCAAAGCAGTACTAACCGCTTGCCGCACTAAAATATTCATAATCCGCGCCCCTGGTGATTCTTGATAGAATTGAGTCGCGGTGGTAGAGTCTCCTTCGGGGAAAACAAGCTGAAGTGGATCGCATTCTCCTTGTAAAACTTTAGCCAGATTCGGTCCACAATTACCGAGTAATGTCAACTCTGCTTGGGCTGTAGGATATTGCTTGTGAAGATGTGCAAGTTGTGGTCGTGGATCGCGCAGTTGTGGTACTTTTATAACTTCCCATTCAGAACCTATTGATTGTATAATGCCTGCTTCTGTGAGCATTTCTAGTAAACGCTGCCAAAGTCGGCGTTGTTGAGGTATTACACCCAACTTTTGAGCAAGTGATTCAGTAGAAAAACGCAACCCTAGTTTAAAGTTCCAGCCCAAATCTCGAAAAGCATTAACAACGTAGTCAATACTGATTGCTTCTAGTGGAAAAAGAACTTCTTGTCTGTAAGTATTAAGTTCAGGCAGTAAGTCAGCAATCTCAGAATCTAAGTTAGAACTGATTTGTTGTGGAGTCGGCAGATAATTTGGAGAAAGTTGCTTGCCAAAGCGAGCCTGATGACGCCAATTTAACTCGTAGAGCCAATCTTTAATAGACTCTGCTCTCAACTGCTGATGATGCTGCTTTACCAATAACGTTAGCATCTCTAGTAAAAGCTGCTGTTGTTGTGAAGAGTAGTTTCCTGTGGTTGCTAGTTGTTGTAATAATTCCTTTGTATTTCCTTGATCAATGAGGCGAACAACGGAGGTAGCAGCTGTTGATTGTGATTTTGCGGATTGAGTTTCCTTTTGTGGGGTTTCTATCCAATAGCGCTGACGTTGCCAAGGATAGGTAGGTAATGGGACTTTGCGACTGGTT
>JAQYWP010001030.1 GCA_029379285.1 Rhizonema sp. PD38 | reverse complement strand
CTTTATTTCCGTACACCCTGTAGTAGTTTGCGCTAATTGCTAGGTGCTAATTATCTCCGCTTTGGAGGTTTGGCTCGTGTAAAGCGCCGTCTCAAACGACTTATCCAGTTATTATTTCTATTAAGTTTCATCACTAGTTGATTACCTGTATCACCTATAGGCACTGCATTCTTAGAAGGGACAATACGGGAACCGTGTTTTTTAGCGTAAACTTTAGTAAACTCAGCTCCAAAAAAAAGAATTTGAGCAGCATAGTTAACCCAGGCGAGGACAACGATGATTGAACCTGCTGCGCCGTAGGCTGAGCCAAAACTGCCGCTAACTAGGTACTTTTCTAAAAGAAACTTGCCAATGGAGAACAAAATCGCGGTGAGGATGGCTCCAATCGAAACATCACTCCAAGTGATTTTAACATCTGGCAGCACTTTAAAAATTAGCCCAAATAGTACAGCAGTAACGGCAAAGCTGAGAATGGAGTTAACAATTTCCCAGAGCAAATGACCACCTGGTATAAGGTTTCCAAAGTAACTAACTACAGTATATAAAATAGCACTAAGTATTAAGGAAATGAGGAGTAAAAAGCCAATACTTAACACCATTGCAAACGACAAAACACGTTGACGCACGAGATTTTTAACACTGCTTCCCGGTTTCGGTTGTACACCCCAAATTGTATTCAAAGCATCTTGCAGAACGGTGAATAAACCAGTAGCACCAAATAGCAGGACTATAACACTGATAATGGAGGCGATAGTACCTTGATGTGGCTTATTGGCATTTTGAATCGCTGTCTGAATGAGTTGTGCCGCAGGAAGCCCAACTAAACCTTTAAGCTGATCCTCTATAGCACCTCTTGCCGCATCTTCTCCTTTTACAAATCCAACAACCGCAATCACAATAATTAGTAATGGGGCAATGGAAAAAATTGCATAATAAGATAATGCTGCCGCTAACCTCGACGCTTTATCTTGATTCCATTCTTTGAATGTCTCTTGGAACAGCCATGCAACGGCTTTTAAGTTCATTCTCAAGTCTCCTTTTATCGGTTTCTTCATCAATGAAATACAAGTCAAAACCTATCAAAAATGCTTGAACTGCGGCAAGGTTTTGGGCTTGTTGTTCTGATTTTTCTGTCATGTAGAGCAGTTCGCCGTAAGTGATGATGCTAATGCCGATGTCACGCTTTAGAACAAGATTGCACAGCAGCAATGACGTTAGGGATGTTATTAATAATGATGTAACTGCAATGGTTGGTATCTAAGAGATACATGGAGACAGAAATCAAAACTGAGCTTTAGAACGGGTTTCGTAGACTGAGCGAAGACACTCTTCCAAATCATTGCCTTGCCAAGTTCCAGCAAATTGTAGCAGATCGCCCGCCTTGGTTCCTCGTTTAATTGGAGGCAACCGACGAAGTGGACGTTGACTAATAATACTTTTGCTTTGCACAGAATCCAGGAAGTCGCTGACTTTGGAGAGTTGATCGGGTGGCAATTGGGCTAGTTGTTGTTCGATTTTTTGGCGCAGTTCCGGGTAAGTCATTAGCACCTCGCTATTGTGATTGCCTATCTTCTCAATTTTATAATTAACTTTAAACCGGTAGAACTACATCAGTTTAGAATCCTCTTGGCTTTAGCCAGAGGAGAGGTCAATTATTAAATTATCGCTCTTGTTGGGGATCGCCAAACTTAATGAGAAGGGCGATCGCAATACTAACAACTAAAATTAACGTCGCACTCAAAGCTGAACCAAATCCCCAATTTTGGGTAGATCCAAGGAACTGGTTGTAAATTAACCGCGACATTGTCATACTCGAAGCACCACCGAGCAATTCGGGATTGACAAAATCACCTAATGCAGTAATAAAAACGAGGAAAGAAGCAGCAGCTATTCCGGTAATGGTTTGAGGGACGGTAACTTTCCAAAAAGCTTGTACGGGATGTGCCCCCAAATCAGCTGTAGCTTCTAGCAAACGCTTGTCTAGTTTCTCTAAAGAGGCGTAGAGAATTAAAACCATGTATGGCAGCAAGCTATAAGTCATGCCAATTAATACTGCAGGGCTGCGGTTTAGTAAATTCAAACCAGGTAAGCCCAAATTGGTAAGAACACTGTTGAGTAAGCCCGTAGGACGGAGAATTGCAATCCAAGCATAAGAACGGAGTAACGAAGAAGTCCATAAAGGCAAAACAAAGCCGAGTAGAAGTAAATTCCGCATTTTTGGCGGTGCTATCATAGCAATCCAATAAGCTACAGGAAAAGCTAAGAGCAAACAAATGACTGTGGTACCGACAGCAAAAAATAGCGATCGCTTTAGGACTTTTAGGTAAAGAAGGTCAAATATGCGGATGTAATTGTCAAAGCCACTAGGATAAACTATATCCCCCGGTCTAATTCCCGGTACTAAACTCAACTCTAAAATGAGCAGTGTTGGCAGTACGAGTAAAAGTAACAGCCAAACGCCTGATGGTGCAAGCAATGCCAAAGGTTGCAGCCAGTTAAATTGTGGGCGACGTAATTTTGGCACTTCGACACTATTGTTAGAGGAGTGTGATTGAGAAGGATGAGTAGACACAAAAATAGTGAGTAGAGAGAAGGATTTCGTTAAAGTATGGCTCAGTTCTTAACATCTTGATGAATTTAATTATTGATTGCCCCTCTAACTAAAATCAATGTATTTTCTACACCAGTTGCGATCACCTCTGAGATACTGCCTTTTATTGCATGTTGTCGCATTCCCTCACTTGAAGCCCCCAAAATGACAACATCATAACGTTCAGTTTTCAACAACTTAATCACTCCATTAGAAACAGAATCAGCTTTAACTGGCATCATGGAGACTGATGTGGTATTCAATTTAGGGTTATCAAGAAGCTGGCGGCTGGTTTGTTCTAGGAGTGCCATATTTGGCTTTGATTCAGATGGCTTAAATACTTGAGCGAGGTGAACTTCTGGTTGTGGGTTATTACTTAAATTCATAAGTGCTGGAAGGAGTTTAATGACTAGCGATTCATTAGGGATACCAGCCATTGGGATTAGCCAACGGTTAAACGAGTAAGTTGGAGAGGATTTTTTCGGAGATAATTTCTTTGTGAATGCTATAGACAAATCTCCTGTCACTTCCTGTGTTAAGTAGTTGATACCTAGCTTTACCAGTACAACATCACAAGTGGCTTTGTGAATTAGAGTATCCACAACATCACCTAAAATACGATCAGGCGTAGAAGTGTTACCCTTCCAATCCATTAACATCAAGTCTATATGTCGCGCTTCAATTGTCTCCTGAATTGCAGACGCTATATCATGAGCAACTCGAATTTGCGTATGAACAGGAATTTTCCACTTTTTTCCCATAAATTCTGCCTGTCGCAGCAAGCGCCGACTCTTTGTTGTCCTAACTTGTGCTTCTGCTGGAGTTGTGTTGCGCGAGACAAGCATGATTTGCACACACTCTACTTCATAATGGCGATC
>JAQYWP010000145.1 GCA_029379285.1 Rhizonema sp. PD38 | reverse complement strand
CAAACTCCGTCGGTGGAGTATCTGTCTTTGGGTAAAAGCCGTCACTACTGGCTTCAGCTTTCTCACCTTTTAACAATTTCTCACTACTGACAGCCGCCGCACCAATTGCCGCCCCCTTCAAAAATCCCCGCCGCGAAAATTCTCCTCGCACCCCTTTCTTATCAGATTTTGTCATAAATTAAGAACGCTGTCTGAAAAATCATCGTCGTCCCCAATTTATCCTACCGTTAAAGTTCGTACTCACAGTCCGCCCTTTTGATTTTGAGTTAGGAAAAAGCCAAACGATTTAAACGAAGTTGCGGATTTATCATTGTTGCTTATTTTACTTTTCTACCCTCCCGTATTATTTCGCAGTCTTGTTCAAAAATCAAATAGGACTCCTATAGCAAGAGAAATATTTACCGAATTCTTGTATAAGTTTTGAATAGTAAAAACGAGAGAAAACCTTATCTCGAATCTTTTTTCCCTCAAATAGTAGTGTCTCTTCTTTTACTTGATATTGAGCGCTTGATTCCACTTACACGTAGTTGTGGTTTGAACATTCATTTTTTCAGGTGCAAGATTATGAGTCTCCGAAATGGCGGGTGTGGGAGTTGCCCTCCGGCTCGCCTAAGGGCACGATTTACTGGCGTGCAGGGGAGCTACTTGTTGCGCAGATAATTAGTGAACAGGTCAACCACGCTTTGAGGCGCGTTGTCACCAAAGAAGAGCTTGAGGTTTAGGTCGGTCTCCGCAGCAACAGACGCACTGCGGGGAAAAAGGTCATTTTCATACGCGACGAGCGCGGCTTCAACATCACCTGTGTTGGCGGCGAGTGCCTGCCCGAGGAGAGCGCCGTCGTACATGGCGAGGTTGGCTCCTTCGCCAGCGAACGGCGACATCAGGTGCGCTGCATCGCCGAGCAGTGTCACCCCAGCTAAGCGATCCCATCTGTGCAAGATCGGGAGCGCGTAAATAGGGCGAGGCACAGGGTCCATCTCACCGTCGGTGATAAGCGCTGTCAGCTCAGGAGCCCAGCCGTCGAATTCTTCAGCGACGCGCGCCATGGCAGTCACCGAGTCTCCGAAATCGATGCGGGTAATCCAGTCCTCCGGTTTGTTGAGCGCCACGTACGTGTGCAGAGTTCCATTGGCATAGCGGTGCGTCAAGATGCCTTTACCCGGCGCGACCGCCATCAGCGTGCCACCGCCAATCGCTTCCGCGCTGGCCTTGTGGCGGGTGTCGCCGTCGAAAAGCTGCGTCTCGATGAATGAAGTACCGACATAGGCGGGCTTAGCCTCGGAAAGAAGTGGACGAACCCTTGACCAAGCGCCGTCAGCACCCACGAGGATGCCGGTAGTCACCGCCCGGCCATCGGCGAAGGTCAAGGTATGCCGCCCGTCACCGAGCGAAGACACTGCTGTGAGCTTGTGTCCCCAGCGAATTGTGTCGGCAGGAAGGGAGTCGATCAAAATCCGGCGGAGGTCTCCTCGATCTACCTCAGGCCGACCGCTGTTGCTATTGTCTTGTTTATCAAGCAGGATGTTACCGTTCTTGTCCACTACCCGCTTTGCATCAGCGCCAGCCTGGATAATAAGGAGGAACTTATCGAAAAGTCCTGCTGCCTTGAGTGCGAGCTGTCCGTTATATTCGTGGATATCAAGCAAGCCCCCTTGCTTGCGTGTGTTAGCACTTGCTTCCGCTTCGTAGATCGTCGCTGCGATACCGTGAACGTGGAGGACTCGGGCGAGCATCAATCCACCGAGCCCTGCACCGATGATTGCGACTGGAGTATTCATCCTAATTCCTTCGTGGTTTGAGTAGGCATTTCTTTCTCCTGATACAGAAGTAATGGATTGTAGCATATTCAGGTAAAGGGTCTTGAAAGGGTTAATCTCCCAAAGCTTTTGCCAAGTATTACACGGGTTAGGTTTTAGCAGATCCACAATCGTATTGTTTCCTTGTACAGTAAGCCATTAATTCCTCTCGCCCTCACAAGCAGGAGCCTCCGTACAGTCCTGAAGTCATTCAGTACTGTTAGAGCCATTTTGTCATCAGATAGCGCTCGTGCTTTTTATAGCCAACTCGGTGATAAAGTCGCTGTGCATTCACATTGTCAAAATCTACTTCTAAATGAAGTGCTTGAACGCCTAGAGCGACGCAGGCACCTTCTATAAACTCCAAGGTCTTTGTCCCAATTCCCTGTCCGCGATAATTGGGAAGAAGATAAAATTCATCTATGAAAGCATCGCGTCCCCTATATTCAAGACTAAAACCCAGCGTTAGAATGATATAACCAATCACCTCATCAAATTGCTGAATTAAGCACACTTGCCCCAAAGAATTATTGGTTAAAATCTCTTCTAGCACAGTAGAATCAGTTTGCTTGTCAAATGGCAAATGCTCATTCTCATGAAACTCTTTTACCAATTCTATCAGGATAGCGAAGTCAGCGATCCGATGAGTGATAGTCATTCGATTTTAAATTTTAGATTTATGATTTTGGATTGCCCCACAGTTTATGATACCATTCGCGTTTCTGATGCGCGGATTTTAGATTGATTGCATGAATTTATCTACTTGCAAGTATCATTCATAATTCGCATTATACCAATTTACGAAAGTCATGATACAAATGATATATTTTTAATTTCTCCCCTCGCGGCTCCCTTGCTCCTCATCTGTATCAAAATTACAGTAAGATGGTATTACTGTAATTGAACCTGGTGTGGTTGTCACCAAACTCATTGAGAACATAAGCGATCTGGCTGCGAAACAGGCACTCGAAGCTTGGTTTAAAGAAGTCACTCCACTGCAACCGCTTATATGTTGCGCGGACGATTGCCTGCGGAGTGAATTGACTCAATCAATCTTCTTACCAATGTCAGAATTCAATTCTAGTGGTATCAATAAGTTAAGTTTCCATTGTTATTTTTGATACCAGGAATGTGAAGACTAGTATCGTTGAAGCGACCATTCACTCTTCGACAACGCGCTGATAGCCTATCTCCAGAAATAGAAATGCTATTACAACTACTTTGGAAATTACTGGGATTATTCAAATTAGTAAACACAAGTTTTCCATTATTATTCTCAATACCACGAGTAAGAATGGAAGTATTGTTGAAGCTACGATTCACTCTTCGGCAACGCGCTGATAACGTGTCTCTAGCAATAGAAATGTGATTACAACTGTGTTGGAAATTACTAGCTTCTACGGCTGAAGCTGAAGGAATATTAACAGAACTAGCAACTACTAGACTACTAAAAGCAGTAAGACTAATTAAAGCTTGGGAAAAACTACGTTTTGCAAGATTAGACACGATTTTTTCTTTGAGGAGTTAACTTTTATTAAACAGAAGGTAATTGTCTGATGACCTTCTGTTTCTTAATATGTTTAGTGAAATCAATTTATGCACTGCACCATCAATCTGGGGAGAACAGTAAAACATCATTAACTGGAAGCCGGAGTTGTCCGTAATGGTAACGGCTTTGATAATTCTCTTACCGGAAGCATCCGAGTATGAATTTATATTTTTTGAGATAAATAAACAACGATTCTTGACGACGGCAGCTGCTACAACGGGAGGCAGTGCTGCCTAGTCTTTGTGAAGGACAGATTCTCTTAGAGCGAAACTGTCTTCCTCAGAATTATAAGTGTTCAACCGAACATAATATGAGAGAAACTTGGACAAAAGGACAAAAATTATGCTCGACAACACTCCTGTCTCCTAACCTCTGAGTCCCTGCACTACTCCTTACTCCCGATTCCCTCGCGATCATGTGGTTCAAGAAGGTATGTGATGTCAGGACCTGAGGGTATAATACCACCCGGATTGAGTGGGAACAGGTTGCCATAATAGTCTTTTTTCACACTTTCCAAGTCGCAGGTGTCAGCAATACCTTTAATCTGATACAAGTCACGTAAGTAAGGTCCCAAGTTCTGATAGTCTTGAATTCTACGACGGTTGCACTTAAACAGTCCGTGGTAGGCGGTATCAAAGCGGAATAATGTTGTAAATAGACGGACATCTGCGAGTGTGACAGTGTTTCCGCAAAGGTAGCGACTCGTTGCCAAAGCTGCGTCGATCTCATCGAGAGTGGCAAATAGTTCATCGCAGACTTGGTTGTAAGCTTCTTGGGTTTGAGCAAAACCGCAACGATACACGCCGTTGTTGACGCTGTTGTAAATTTTTTCATTCCACCAGTCAATCTTCTCTTTGAGTTCTTCTGGATAGAGATTAAGTGTAGGATTTTTGGCAAACTCGTTAAACTCTGAGAGCATGACAATAATCTCTGCACTCTCATTATTGACGATGGTCCTTGTTTCTTTGTCCCATAACACTGGCACTGTAGAACGTCCACTGTAACCAGGTTCGGCTAAATTGTAGAATTCGGCAAGTGTGCGGCAACCCTCGTATTGTTGGTTGAATACCCAACCGCCTTCAAGCGGAGATGGTGACACGATGGTGACCGAAATTGCTTCGGAGAGTTCTTTGAGCGATCGCACAACCAGGGTACGATGTGCCCAAGGACAACTCATCCCAACTATCAGATTGTATCGTCTGGCTGCTGGTTTATACGGGTTGCCTTCCTGTGTCCCAATAAAGTTACGGAACTGACTACTCGGACGAATATACTCTCCCGATTGATTGCGAGGGGCAATCTTCGACATCATCATGTGCCAAAGAGTCGTCCAGACAAACTTTCCCAGCTTGATAATTACCTTTGGCGGAAGTGATTTACCCTTCTTCTTTTTACTGGGAATATTTATCAGATTTTGAGCGCCTGCTGGGGAAAAGGTAGATTCAGACATAAGCAATTTTGGGTGGGGGAAAAAGTAAGCAAGACCGAAGGCAACGGATGTGCGCTCCAATCGCCTCAACTCCAGCTTAACGTCACCGAACCAAATCATGCTTGGCTTTCTGGTTGCTGAGGATAATTCGTAATTAAGTAAGTCAGCGATAAAAAACCTAATTATGTAAAGCTACAGCCTAAGGGAAGCTTCCCCCGGCAGACTTTACGTAAATAAAAGTAAAGTTAGGAAAATTAGCTCGTAGTAAGCGCTTACTACAAACTTTTATTTATTTATGCCGACTTACTTAAACCTCATCAATAATGCCTCAGCTACACCACTTTGTGCCTTAAGTGAGAGGTGTGGCCAAGGTGATTTTTTTGCTCCTAGATCTCTATTGAACCGTTTAACTTCTTCAGCGGATAGGTCCGTTGTAGTTAACGTTGACGATGCCGCTTCTTGAGACAGTCACTACACTCTTAACTGTAGGAGTAGGAGAATCAGGACGATGTCCTTTAAAGGTGAAAGTCCAAGTGCCATGTCCATCGTAGATGTGGGGTGAGCGTTCGGCAGGCCCATACATTGAGTTCTCAGCTCGATAATTTTGTAGCCCGCCATTAGCCTTCTCAGCAGCTTCACGAGCTAAATTTTCGGCGCGTCCTAGGGTAATGAGAGATCTGCTACCGGGAACATACTGGGCGTGGCTCGGTAGCGCGTTTGTCGTTAAGGCTATCAAGAGAACGGAAGGTAAAACAATGATTTGCTTTAGCATGGCTATGATTTTCCACTTATTTTAAAATCTGCGCTCCCAAAGAGTTGGGTCGCTGGCTTTTTTATATTGGTATATATACACATAAGTATATATCAAAAAATAAAATAGCGCTCGTCCCTTGTGAAGCTTTTAACCTTGGGAGTGCCAACAGTTTAACCGGGAACCGTTAGAGGTACACCGTTGTCTTTCGGTTTTAATTGAAGTATAAAAGGAACTGCTTTCTGTACCCATTTAGATATAGGTGTGTAAGCAGCTGCTTCCTCTCCAAAACAGATTTCTAGCATATCAGTATGAATAATCCCTGGATTGAGAGGAATAGCTGCCATGCCAGCAGGTAGTTCCTGCGCCAAGGAACGAGTTAACCCCTCGATTGCCCATTTAGAGGTGCAGTAAGAAGCAACCAGAGGTGAAGTAGAACGTCCCCAACCGGAACTCAAGTTAATAATAATACCATTTTTCCTTTCCACCATTGCAGGTACAAAATGGTGAATTAGGTGAATAACTCCTTTAATGTTGACATCAATCAGCTGTGAAATATCTTCAGTTGAAATTTCCCATAGTGGTGCTGGCTGATTAATAATTGCTGCATTATTAATTAGCAAATCTGGAGGTTCGTATTCTTTGAGTACACTAATTGACCAAGCTTTGACTTGTTGCTCATCGGCGACATCCACTGTGGAAAAACTGTGAGGTAAACCAAAAGAAGAGCGTAGTTTTTCCACAGCTTCTGTGGAGCGAGCACAACCAATAACAGTATGCCCCTCCTGAATAAATTGCTCAGTCAGAGCATAACCTAAACCCCGACTAACACCAGTGATAAGGATCAGCTTACTCATTTTTTAAACCTGTGATTGCTCTGTGATTTGAGTTTGAAAGCGTTGAAGAATATGCAGCAGGAATATACCAAAAAAGGTGGTAAAGGCTGTGGCAATCCACAATAAGTCGGCAATACGGCTTAAGTCGTTCCCAACGGGCATCGCACTGCTTCGATCCATTGCCCAACCACCTAATATGGGACCAATAAAAAAGCCGATCGACCAACATTGATAACTAATACCCATATAAACGCCGCGCAATGATGCGGGCGCTAACTCTGAGACAATGACTGGTGAAAACGGTTTATGAGTGGCGGTGGCGATCGACAAGACACTGAATGCCGCAATCATTCCAATCAAGGGAGATGGCATCAGATGAGTTACCCAAACTAAAAAGAATCCACCTGTCCACAACAACATTGAGATTTTGAGAACCTGAACTTTCAACAGTGAAGTCAATATCTGTACAAGCGGTAACTGCAACACTGCACCAATGCCGATATAAAACCAGGTATACAGGTTTGCAACACTAACTAATGGTTGTGCATCAGTGGAGACGAAGTTTGTAAAATAGAGTGGTAGCGTACTATGAACCAAAGCAATGTACGTTGTAAACAGAACGTTGATCGATACAAACAGTTGTAGTGATCTATCCTTTAATGCTACATCAAATCCTTGTAGTGGATCAGCATGTTCATTCCCCTCAGGATAAGTATCTGTAACGGCAATTTGAATTAATATCAAAAACATTAAGAAAACCAACCCAGCAATCAAAAACAGCATTTGTAGCTGTGAGATGCGAGAAACTAATATGCCCCCGCAGATAATTCCCAGTCCACTACCAAGACTATCTGCCAATACCATAAAGCCAAACGCTTTCGAGCGTTGTTCACTCTTTGTGACATCGATCACTGCCGCATCTGCCGCCGTCCAATAGCATCCAGAAGCTAATCCCATAATCACATTGGCGACGTAAAGCATTGGTATATTTGGTAGCAATGCTAACACAATCGTAGCCAGAATAGATAATCCTGCGGAGAATAAGAGTGTTCGTTTGCGACCATATTTGGGAGAGTCTGCTAAGTAGCCACCCAGGAAGTGTCCTACAAACCCAGCTAGCGCTCCACTCCCTCTTGCCATCCCAACTGTCGTTGCTTTGAAACCTAATTGATTGACAAAAATCAGTGGGAGAAAAAATAGGATGCTGCCATGTCCTATTTGATACAAAGCACGAACCATCGCCTGTATCCAGACTTGATCACCTGATGGTTGAAGCAGCTCGGTTCGGCTCACAATAGTTTGATTTTTCACTCTTGTACCTAGAAATTTTTCCGCCAACCTACTTACAAGCGGTGACGAGGAATGGTAACAAGCCCTTGAGGAAAGCTACCATTAATTGACTCGATTGGGAAGGGTGAACTATCTATCTCGCTTAAAGTCCCATCTGTTGGGTTCACCTTGAAAACATCTATTGCATTACCTTCCAGTATATTGCCCGAAGTGCGACGATCAACCACTTGCAGTAAGGATTCATTTGAGTTGAATGTTAACTCCGTTGCTGCTGCAGAATTTTGTTTGATCACCACCCTCTGAATCTCTTTTGGTGATGTCGGATCTGCGAGATCGAAGACAGTCACACTATTATCGTCAGTGTTCGCTACGTACAAACGAGTTGCTTGGTGGTTGCTAATTAGCCAGCAAGGTGCTTGACCAGAACTGGGTACAGCTTTGAGAAAGGTTAGCTCTCCTGTGACTGGACTGTAGTTGTAAACTCCGATTTTACCAGTTGACAAAAAACCAGTATACAAGATGGGCAGTTTGGGATGAACTTGGAGTCCGAGTGCAACCGGAGGTGGGCCACCCGGAGGGAATTCTGATGCTGGAAGTGGTTGTGGTGAATTTGGACTTTCCACTACACGACCGTCAGGGAGAATTCTCAACGACCTAAGTAAAGCCACTTCGTATTCTACACCAAAGAGAATTTTTTTATTCCGAGAGATCAGTGCTTGGGTGGGAGTAGAATCGCTTGGAATCGATACAGTAGAGCCTGGAATGGGAATAAGTCTACCTTCGGAAGTGACGCGAAAGCCAGTATAATTCGGCTGAGAACCTTCAGCATCTTGAGTTGGATTGTTTACGTCTAAGTTTTTATTGACAACATAAAGTTTATCCTCCGCCAGACCCAGGCTGACGGGGTTTACCCCACCACTGGGGAATGGAGAACCGGACACTGGAACAAGTGTGCCATTTTGTTTGATGTTAAAAACAGCGATCGTGTTTGACCCAGAATTGACAGCAAAAAGTCGGTTATGCTTATAGTCAACGATCACTCCTTGATCATTGTCAGCGAGTAGAAAAGCAACACCACGGTACTCTGTAAACGTGGGATCAGCAATACCCGCACCTCCTGTAGGAAATGGTGAATTGGGTAATGGCGTTAGATTGCCAATCTTGTCTTGCGAAAAGCCAAGAATAGTATTACCGTTTTCTGTTGGAATGTTGCTTTCTGTATAGACAAAATTCTCAGAATAAGGCTCCTGTGCTTGTACAAGTCTAAATATAGATCCGCACATCAGTAGGGAGAATATAAAACCTGCGCTTAGGAAGCAAACTATCCTAATAAATCGATTCCTGGGAATGAAAGTCATTGTTTTCTCTCAGAGTTCAATGTATTTTTCCTTCCTATATGATTGCGGAAGATGCGGAAATTGAATACAGTGTAAGCTTTCAAAACTGATACCTCTCAATTAACATCTTTGCCTAAAGAGGTGACAAGGTCTGATAGATAGAAGAAATAAGCTTAAAAGCATTTGCTATAAAGTGTATAGCAATTGATAAAAGAAATTAAGTAATATTTTCCCAAAGTACGTTTGTTAAAAACGTTACTCATATTTTATGTGTTACACTAAAAAAAATAATGGCGTCCTCTAGAATATCTGTTATTAAAAATTATAATTGTCATTATGCAATCAATTAAAAAAGTAAGTTTAGATGCATTGGCTACCACTTTACTAATTTTAATTACATTTGCAAGTATAAGTTACACAATACAAAGACAATTAATTAGACGCAAAATGCATATTTCCTATTTAAAAGACAGTTGAGACTTTTTCTGGTAATTTTTTCAACATGTCGAACTTAGGTTAAACTAATTAGAGAACTCACTGCTTCTAAGATACTGTCTATGCAGCTACTTCATACTACCGACAAAGATTTTTCTCATAGATTCAAAACCCTTGTTAGCGATCGCCGAGAAGCTACAGTTGATGTTAGTGGGACAGTACGCGAAATTCTAGCTGATGTCAAAGTACGTGGTGATGCCGCCCTTAAGGACTATACTAGCCGCTTTGATCACTACAATCTCCAATCTTTGCATCTGAGCGAAACTTTTATTGCCGAACACGCGGCACAATGTCCTATTGAAGTCAAAGCGGCGCTGGAACTGGCGGCTGAAAGGATTGCAGCTTTCCATCAAAAACAACTACCGCAAGATATTGCCTACACCGATACAGCTGGGGTAAAACTGGGATTAAATTGGATATCTCTGTCTCAAGTGGGAATTTATGTACCAGGAGGACGCGCCAGCTATCCTAGTTCTTTACTGATGAACGCCATACCTGCCAAAATTGTCGGCGTGGAACGAATCGTGATGACAGTACCGATGCCTTACGGTGAGATTAATTCCGCCGTACTCGCAGCTGCTCAAATTGCAGGTGTTACGGAAATTTACGGTATTGGTGGGGCGCAAGCGATCGCCGCATTAGCCTATGGTACACAAAGTATTGCCCCCGTAGATAAAATTGTTGGTCCTGGTAATGCTTATGTTGCTGAAGCTAAACGTCAAGTATTTGGCACTGTTGGTATTGACAGTATAGCCGGTCCTTCAGAAATTTTGGTGGTAGCCGACAGCCAAAATAACCCAAACTGGATTGCTTGGGATTTGCTATCGCAAGCAGAACACGATCCAAGCGCCCAGTCAATTTTGATAACTGATTCGGAAATTTTTGCTCAGCAAGTGATCGCAGAAGTTGAGCAAATTCTCACCAACCTGCCAACCAAAGAAGTCGCCAATGCCAGTTGGCAAAATTATGCAGCCGTGATTCTTGTCAGCGATTTAATAGAAAGTATACCACTACTAAATCAATTAGCTCCAGAACATGTCGAATTGTGCGTTGACAACCCACAAATACTTGCCAATCAAATTAAGTGTGCAGGTAGCGTGTTTCTAGGACGTTATACCCCAGAAGCAGTTGGTGATTACCTAGGAGGCCCCAATCATGTTCTGCCCACTGCACGTTCTGCCCGATTTGCCTCTGGCTTGAGTGTCTACGACTTTCTCAAGCGAATTACCTATTCGGAATGCAATCAACTAGCATTACAGACAATAGGCAAAGCAGCTGTGACTTTAGCACAAGCAGAAGGTTTACCTGCCCATGCAGGTAGTGTATCTGTGCGCCTACAATCATAAGCTGAAATAATTTTCACGAACTTAGTCTAATGAGGATAAAGGACGATTTTATTAAGAAGGCTTCTAACCTTGCAGAGCTAATAACATCGGAAAAGTTGTTTATTGTCTAATTTTAATAATGTTAAGTTAGATTAACTGGCTTAATTGTCATTATTTGAATGAATTACTCCTTTCCCGCCAGAAGAATACCGATTAAAAACCGCACACGCACGCCAAGGACGCAGAGAAATAAGATAGGTAATTTTACACTCCTGTTGGGAGTAGTCATGATGCTAACTAATTGTAATCGTAGAGTTAAAAAAATGCCATTATTTTTAATAACTTCAGTATGTGATGAAGGAGTATACGAAAACAGCTTTAAAATAGTGGAGGCAGCATCAAAAGAACAGGTTGCTCAAGCGATTTTAGATAATCCTTGGGTTTGGGAAGATTTCTTACGTTCAACTACATTATGGTGGGATTTGACAAGATACGAGTACAAGTACGGGGAGCCATTAGGTTGGACAGCCAAAAATTTATTAGAAAGAATAGAAATGACTCATGTGGACGGTGATAGTGATAACCAAATGCGTATTCATGAAATAAAGTCTGTTGAGAAAATCAGGAGCCAGCATCAGTTATAGTAGCATCGTTTTATGCGTAGCCATCAGTCTGCTGAATCAGGAAAGTTCGACCAAACTCAGCGGAAATCAATTTTAGTTGACTAATAAAAGGTTAACTAAACTTTGAGTAATAGGAAATTTGGTTTGTTGCTCAAAGTGTAAAAACATCGGACTAGGATTTGCTTCTAAAAAAACATACTCACCTGTCGGTTTTAAACGCCAGTCGATCGCCGTCCACTCTAACATCAAGGCTTTACTAATGGCTAAACATTGTTGTTTAACTAAGTCAGGGAGTTCCACCGGAATTAACTGTGCTTTTTCATCTTCTCGAAAGTCTAGAGAATTACTGCGAATTTCAGCAGCATAAATGTCTGAGCCGATGACATATGTGCGGATGTTAGTTCCTGGAATGTACTCTTGGAATGTCACTGGAGAAAGTCGTAATACCAAATTTAGCCGATGGGGTTCTAAATGAGACTCACTTACAAACTGAGTATGTGTCCCACCGTAGACAGGTTTAAAAATTGTCTTTGGTTGAGTTTTACAGAATTCAATCACTTGTTGTGGGTTGTTACCAATTAATGTAGCTGGAATTTCAACGCCCAGAAGCTTAACTTGACTCAGTTGCAAGGGTTTTTCTTTGTGAAACTGGTAAGCTTGCCAAGAATTGATCCATCTGACTGGTTTAGCTTGGAGCAGTGTCCGTAGTACACTCATTGCATCGCTAAAAGCAATTGTCTGCTGACCTTCTGGTAATTTAGGAATATAAGGTGCAGAGAAACTCCGCCAAAAAACACTTTTGATATCTGGCAAATTTAAATGATGTCCCCCTGGTAAAACCAAACAGCCAGCTTGAATATCAGGTTGCCAAGAAATTTGTACCTGAGTTGGGAATAAACGAGTATCCAAGTAATTTACTGCTGTACCTGCTTTCTTCAGCGCATCTCTCATGTGTGTTGCATGAGCATCAAAAGAATTACCTATGATA
>JAQYWP010001029.1 GCA_029379285.1 Rhizonema sp. PD38 | reverse complement strand
ACTATAAATTAGCTCTAATTGCAGTCGCAGGGGCAATAGTCACTATCGCCTTCACAACAATCTCTGGTATGCTGCTGTTGTCCAAAGTGCGTCCTTTGCTAGAAGTGCGGGGAAGTATTTTTGGGCAGATGGTGCAGCTAATCAATGGCATTTCTAAACTGCATATTGCTGGGGCTGAAGAACGCGCCTTCGCCTCTTGGAGTCAAAAATATACTCAGCAAATTAAGCTGGAACTTAGCACGCAACGAGTTGAAGATGCTCTTGTGGTTTTTAATACGTTAATGCCTATACTCACGAATGGTGTTCTCTTTTGGTTTACTATTAAACTGTTAGAAAGTTCTCAGACTTCGGGAGGTATAGAATTATCTCTTGGTACTTTCTTAGCTTTCAACACAGCCTTTGGTAACTTTACTCGGGGAACCACAAATCTGAGTAATACAGTCACGGAAATTTTACAAGTCACCCCTCAATGGCAACGCACACAGCCAATTTTAGGAACCATTCCAGAAGTGGATCTTAGCAAAGCCGATCCTGGCAGACTTCTTGGTAAAATTACTGTCGAGCATGTTATATTTAGGTATCAACCTGATGGACAACTGACCCTGGATGATGTCAGTATCACTGCCGCGCCTGGGGAGTTTATTGCCTTGGTAGGCGGCTCTGGCAGTGGTAAATCGACCATACTTCGACTGCTACTGGGGTTTGAAACTCCACAAGCTGGTAGTATATACTATGATGGTCAAGATTTATCTGGGTTAGATGTCGATGCAGTACGCCGACAGTTGGGGGTGGTTTTGCAAAATGGTAGACTCAACTCAGCTTCAATTTTCGAGAATATTGCAGGCGGTGCTCAGATTACCCTAGACGAAGCCTGGGAAGCAGCGCGGATGTCGGGATTCGCTGACGATATCGCTGCCATGCCAATGCAAATGCATACTGTGGTAAGTGAAGGGGGTGGCAATCTTTCTGGGGGACAACGACAGCGATTGCTAATTGCTCGCGCTTTGGTATTAAAACCCCGCATTTTGTTATTTGATGAGGCTACCAGTGCTCTCGATAATAGAACCCAGGCGATTGTCAGTGAAAGTTTGGATAAGTTGCAAGTTACTAGGATAGCGATCGCTCACCAACTTAGTACAATCCGCCACGCTCATCGCATATATGTACTTCAAGCAGGCAGGGTTGTGCAACAAGGAAGTTTTGCGGAGCTAGCTGCGATGGAGGGGTTATTTGCCCAGTTAATGGCTCGGCAGATGACATGAGAGCAAATGTTAAGCATACGAAGTAAATACCAATGACCACAATCAAACAGCTAGTAGTGTTTAATATAATGTAACTGATAAAAAGCAGCTATATTAGTTATGGTAGAAGTGCGTCTTGTGAAGAACGAGCAAGAACTTAATGAGATGTTTTACCAAAGGTGGCTTGTGTTGAGAGCCCCTTTGGCAATGCCAGAGGGAACTGAGAAAGACTTATATGAAGATAGCGCCTTTCATCTGGTTGCCCTTTGCGATCATCTAATTGTTGGTTCAGCAAGACTGCGATTACTTTCACCAGAAATTGGCAGCATTGCCTACGTTGCTGTACTACCGGAATTTCGTAATCAGGGTATTGGCACCTCGCTGATGAAGAAATGGATGTTCATAGCTATTGAAAAAAATCTCCACACTTTGAGATTGATGGCGCGAAAAGATGTCATCAATTTCTACAAGCGATTAGGATTTGTACCAAAGGGAGAATTCTTTGATTATCTGGATGTTCCCCACATCTTTATGTACTACAAGTTATAAGATTTTTTTCAGCAACCGAGAGACTAGTTACAGCATATTTAGTAAATACTGATTCTTGCTTGGCATGACAAGAACCCTTTAGGTGCAAATCTTTTGTGTCATATTTAACTAGGGTGGCAAGATATGTATACAAAGAACAATCAGGTTTTTCCACAGTTAGCTCAGCCTGAATCGTTTTTTCGTCTAAACTAGGCTCAATGATTCTACCTGCTACTTTGTAGTTAAACCAATCCCATCCAACCTCAAGCATGAGTTCTCTTTCTAAAACTTGAATTGCAGTGGGCAGAATTCCCCAGCCTCGGTAAACTTTATTCAAGCATGTGATGTCACCGCTGCGGGTTATGATAGATTTGAAAGACTCAGCACAGAGAGCGCCGTAGTATCTTCCTTCTGGCAAGTCTATCGCTGTTGGTGCAAATCGATGTCCACCGAAGTGGCTTGATTTCCAAATCCGAATATGATGCAAACCTAAATTGCCAACAGTGCTAGTAGCTTGATGATAAAAGGGATTACCATACTTGGCACAGCACATGTCATGACTACCGTGAGTACATACTAAAATATCTCTAGTTGCAGTTGTTTCAACTTCACATTTAGGAGTTCCACTCCACAACCATTTTTTCACCACACATGCTACTAATTCAATGTTCTGTAGCTGAAACTCTTGCAAGCAATATCCGCTACCAAGCCCCTCTTTTCGGTGATAAATTAATATAGTTGTGCTGTCTACTTTATGTGATATATTATTAGCAATTAATAGAAATGTTATTGGGAGTTTAGCTTGTTTGACCTCTTTGACTAAAGCTCGTAAATTCTCCGGCACCCATTTAGAATTAAACGTTTCCATTAACCATGGTTGAGGGCACTCAATTAGGATGTAAGTTTGGTAGTTGCTAGCACTACCAATAATATCTTCTCCCGCTTTTCGTGAATGATCTGCACAAAAGGACGTGTTCATTGATGATGTACTAATTGATTGAGTGAAAAAATGATACGGCAAACACCCCTACTTAAACAAGCTGCAATCTTCTTTGAAGAGACTGCTCGCCAATGCTAGTGTCAACGAAAATAATGCCTTCGATTACCACCACCGACATGAATGGCACAATGTCCATTTCTTAATCCAAAACTGGTAGCCAGTTGAGAACATCATTTTCTGCAAAAGTCTCTGTTGTGAATAATTTATCCACAACACACCAAAATATTGCTGTGAGAAATTCTCCCTTACCTGCCACAATAATTTTGCACATCACAGCTTTAGGCAAGTCGTAAAATCTCACGTGCTGAAACTTAGCATTTGTGAACTTTGTTTCGGTACAAACTGCAAGTCTACTAAACTCTGCTTGAACGGATAGAGAGTAGTACGCTATTTGTTGGTATAACCTATCTAGGCAACCTATATAATTATTATAAGCATGGCTAGATGTGACATGATTATTTAATCTGTTTAATAATTTATATAAACAGTCAAGCAATGTCCTTGTCTCTACACCTAATGGCATACTTTTGCGCCAATGTTCGTGCTGACGTAACTGATTGACTAACCATTCTAAAATGTCAATTCCAGTTTGGCAATGACCTTTTTCATATAAGATTAAAGGCTTCCCTAAATACTGGATTTGATAAAACTTTAAAATATATGTCAGAGATTCCTTATAAAACAAGTGAGCAAAATAAATTTGCTC
>JAQYWP010001028.1 GCA_029379285.1 Rhizonema sp. PD38 | reverse complement strand
ATTTAATTCTTGAAGCATTTAGCCGAAAGTTCTGTCGTGCTACCAGCAAAAAATTGACTTATATAAATCTTCAAAAATAAGTCAAAGAAAAAATTGATTTATGCTGATAGCTGATGGCTAATTGCTTATTAGACAACAGCAACATACCACAAATTATATGAACGCGAAATTAGAGTTTGAATACAATCGCGAAGGTGACACTTTGTATATTAACAAACGTCGCCCATACCCAGATCAAGAACCAGCAGAAATTGATTATGGTGTGATTGCTCGTCTTAATCCTGCTACTGGCGAAATAGAGAACTTAGAAATACTCTTCTTTTCCCAAAGGCTATTAGAGCAAACTCTTTTTGAACTGCCATTAGTTGCCGATTTTCGCTTTGATCCGACTGTATGATTTATTAGCAGTAGCAGTTAACAGTCAGCAATTGGTCGATTATGGGGAAGTAATTTGGGCAAATACGTTCAACAAAATCTAAGTTCCCGCTACAAATAATACAAGCTGATTGCTGATTGCTAACTGCTTTACCGATCAGGTTTTTTAATTCTATTAATTTCTTGTTGCAATTCTTCAATTTGACGGCGCAATGTTTCTGCTTCGTTTGGAGACGTTTTCACTGTAACATTGACTGCACCTGAAGCAGATGATCGCTGATAATTTCCTTTCTTAATTTGCTGATAGTCTTCCGAGCTTGCCCACTCTTGTAAGTAATGTAAGCGTTCTACAGGGAAAGGATGGCTGAGCATTGTACCTTGAGAACCATTATAAATCAAGAATTTATAAACTTGATTGAGTCCATCTCCATCAAGTGCTTGATAATTTTCTGACTGACGGATGAATTCCTGTAAACTGCACTCGTTAGCATATTTAAGACTGCCACCAGAGACTTTCATCATTGAAGTCATAACTGGATTTAAATCATCCATAACTAACAAAGCAGCGCGATCAGCAGATAACTCCGCTTTGCGCCGCCATTCATAAAAAGCATAAATCAAGCCTTGACTAACGAAATTACCGATACCAAAGGTCAATTCACCAAGGGCGGAAGCAGCATTCATCACCCACATCGCCATTTGAATTAAAATAGTATGACCACATTTAATATGTCCCAATTCATGAGCTAAAACTGCCATAATCTCAGATTCATTCAGTAAGTCTAATATCCCTGTATTTATGACTACATAAGGATGTTCTTGCCCCAGGGCATAGCTATTTACTTGAGGATTCTGCGAGACAAAGAGTGTTGGTTCTGGATAAATGTCCAAATCCCGCGCACATTCTCGAAGCATCTGGTAAATAGTGGAATATTGACGCGGTCCAACTTGAATGCTGTTACCCATGAGATAGACTAACTGAGGGCGCTCGTAGAAAAATTCCACGAATTTACGCGCCATTAAGTCAAATCCGGGCAAACTGCGTAAAGTTTGTTCAGCTTGGCGATCTAGGGGATGTCTAAAAGCTTCGCTGGAAATTCCTGTGTAAGTTGGCATAATTTAAGTAACTGGTGATTAATGAAATGTGTCGTGGGCTGAACACAGCGATCGCGGCGTCAACGACAGATGCAATATTCTTTTAAACCCGCCCTGACATTAGGAGCTAGTGGTTAATATAACAACTAACAATTAACCACTGGCAAATAACAACATAATAGAAATGGGGAAGACAGCAGTAAACATTACTTTGTATGGGATGAAAAGCGTGTGATTGAGGCCGAAGTTCATTTGTCACTACATAACTTCCTGCGAAGTCAGGCAGGTTTCCCTTCTTGGCCTCATCATTTGACGATGGCACGGTTGGTGGCACGCGCCTTACGCTTGAGAAGAAGTGCCTTAATTCAAGTAGGGGCAGTCTCAGGTTATCAAGGACGATATCGTACTAGCTTTGTGGCATCGGCACTGATGTGGCATGATCCTGTAATTATTGTTGCAACAGAGGCAGTGCAACAACGCCTGCTAAATGTAGAAATTCCCCGTCTACAGCAATGGCTACAAGTCAACAAACCTATTAGAACAGGTAACGCTTGGCCATCCGACGACTTTCAAGGACTCTTGCTTGTTTCCCCTGAAGCTTGGTTAAGAGCGCAATTACATAATAGCAATGACTTTCCTCAAGGCATCCCAACAATTATTGATGGTGTGGACGATTTAGAAGATTGGGTGCGTGATCAACTAACCGTTAGTGTTGAACCATACGACTGGGATCGGCTCATGCTAGCTTGTCCGCAAATATCGGAAGTTATTCGGAGTGCGCGAGTGCAATTAACACATGAGTTGTTCCAGCATCCGGCTAATCCCTACGAATGTTATCTGCTCTCTGCGCCAGAAGAAGAGATTTTAATGCGTCTCTATTCGGTGTTAGATGTCGCGAATCTACCCGAGCCCTGGAAAAAGTTTGCGCTATTTCAAAACTGTATTCAAAGCCCCCCTCTCCCCTACTCCGCCCCTCCTCTGTTTTGGGCTACGATTGCCCGTCGTCAAGGTTTATTTTCCTTGCACTCGACCCCAATTGAATTAGGGAAGATATTATCCCCAATATGGGATCGCCAACCTGTAGTGCTAATTGGCAGCGCTTTAGAACCAGAAGCAGAGGCTCCAATTTTTCGCCAACGCTTGGGTTTGGATGACTTAACTTGCTTGAAATTTTCCTCAGACAGCCACACGTCAGCAATTCAACTGTACATACCTTATCAGTTACCCTTACCTAATACTCCAGAATTTCAAGCAGCATTTATTCACAAAGTTCGCACACTACTATGCATTAGTGCTAGTACATCAGGATTAACAGTTGTGTTGGTAGGGGATGTGCCTTTGAAATCACAAGTCGGGGCAATTCTTGCCTCAGAGTTTGGTTCACGGGTACAGGTGGAAAAAACTTGTCTAGATGAAAATGGTATTTTGATCAGTGGTTGGGAATTTTGGCGTGAGTATCAAAGTGTCTTGCCTGCACCTCAACTTTTAATCATCGCGACTTTACCTCTACCAACCTTAGAAAATCCCTTGGTAGCCGGTATTGTATCTCATTACAAGCGATCACACCAGGATTGGTTTCGTTTGTACTTGTTACCAAAGGCTTTGAATGAATTACAGCGCGCGATCGCTCCGATGCGAGACACTCAGGGGATCGTTGCTTTGCTAGATACGCGTGTAGTTATCCGAAGCTATGGTGCACAAGTTCTTGCAGCTCTCAGTCCCCTATCACGCATTGACTATCTCGATCCCAATCTCTTTTCTACTGCTCGTGAGGAAGAATCTCAGTAAATCTACTAATAAAAGGCTGATGAAAGTGAACTGTTATCAAACAAAGAATTGAAATATAAATTATCCTTTGTCAGCGGAGGAATGGAAGGTAGAGATAACTAGGATGGTACGTCCCGTCTTAGTTGTAGACGGGACGCACCATCAAGAGACTAAATCCTTTAAAGTCAGGACTTACGCATTGACAAATTAGACAAAAAGTGCAGTAGTGAAAAGAAGAAAA
>JAQYWP010000009.1 GCA_029379285.1 Rhizonema sp. PD38 | reverse complement strand
AGTAAATGCTGGGGATAATGAATGTTTTTACTGGGAGTTTGTAGCCTATTATTTCTATTGGAGATTTTACTACTCGAAAGAAAGCAGTCATCACAATAGGATAGATTCGCAGGGTTTCTTGGCAAACTGCTGTGAGATACGGTAATTTGGCAATGACACTAGAATCTGGGTTTTCACCAATAGAGCTTAGTTCCCGTTGCAACTTGTCACGCACTTGTGGTTGACAATCAATCCAGTAAAAAGCCCAAGTCAGTGCGGAAGCAGTTGTTTCATGTCCCGCAACTAGTAGCGTCATTAATTCATCATGTAATTCTTCGTCTGACATTACTTGACCATCTTGATCTCGAGCAGACATCATTAAACTGAGGATATCTTGACGATTTTGGTTTGATTGTGTACGACGTTCTTGAATCAAGGCATAAATGAGTTCATCAACTTGTTGTTTCAAGCGCACTATTCTACCCCAAGGACTCCACGCGCCTAAATCTTTTTGTAAAAATGGAAAAATCACAGCGCTGGACATTAAGGGAGAACTCATTGCTTCTAGCAAAGAAGTTAGCAGTAATGCCAGTTCATCAAAACGTTGTCCTTCATCCAGATCAAATACCACTCGTAATATGACAGATATAGTGATCTTTTGCATTGAATCACGGATTTTGAAAGGCTTGTTCACCCGCCACTCATCACATAAGTGTTCTGTGATTTCGCGGATAGACTCACCATAAATCCGCATCCGATCACCGTGAAAAGGAGGGGTTAATAATTGGCGTTGACGCTGGTGGCGATCGCTATCCAAAAAAATCAGGGAATTTGTCCCCAGCAAAAATCTTAAACCTTGAGGTCCCCCCCCTGAACTTAACTGACTCGAATCAGCCGTAAAAATCTGTTGTAGTGCTTGGGGGTTGCTAAAGTAGACAATTGAGGAACCGTAAAAATTCGAGATGCTAAAGTTGTTACCATAGGTCTTAGCAAAATCCTCCACATATTCTATGGGCTGAAGAAGAAATTTCATCTGCCTCACGAAGCTAGGTCTATTGTCTGATACATTAGGAAGACTGTTAGTTGCGATCATATAACTTTTTGTGGAGTAGATTGCTCTGTTGACTCTATTGTTGCGCAATACTACTTGCTTAAAGGTGTTTTAACGGCAAAAGCGTGATTTGTTGTAAACAAATGTTGCGAAACTTACTTTAGTGATTTACACACTTTGCCCAAAATAGTATAATGAAATTCAAATTTTTGGACAATAAAATCACCTCTTGACGCTACTCAGTAACTCAAACTTGCTAATTAATGGCTATTTTTGGGAATGTTTTCTAAGTGATAGTTGTTTACTTAAACCCCGGCAACTTCCAATCACGCACGACCTTGGTAATAGCATCGCGAGTAGCCTCTGCTCCAAAGCCCCAAGCTAGCAGGGTAAAATAATCACTCCAGCCATTAGCACCAAACATAGGCTGAGTGGCATAAAGTTGTCCAAAACCAGCCCCAGCTAAAAGGCTTACTGCGATCGCGTAACTCAACCAGTTAAACCAATACACATTTCGGGCGGCTTGTTTGGGACTTAGTTGTACAGAACTGACTCCAGGAACTGGATTGGGAAGCGTAGGTGGTGTCGTGTAGTTGGCATCCCTAGCCGTAATTGGAGTACTCCCAGTTTCAGCAGGTGGTTGTTGCTTAATGGCTTTGTCTAATTCGTCAATTTCGTTGTCAACTTTCTTCTGCCATTCCTTAAAAGCATTTTCATCGCTTGGAGGGAGAGCGTCTAATAAGTCTTAATATCGTCCACAGTTACAAAACGCTTGCTACCCCTATCCGCTTTACCATTGAGTGCTTCTAGTAGGTAGTAAGTAAATACACCATGCTTTTGTCCCTGCCACTCTTGTGCTTTTTGTTGGGCAGTGCTAGCAGCAATTAAGGCAAAACCTTCAGCTAACTCATAAGCATTATGAATAAACTGCGGGTCGTCAATGTCCCTGCCAGTTTCTACTCCCATGTGGCAAGCATCCAGCGTCAGCACCAAACGCCTTGCTTTACTGGAACGCATATGTTGCTTTACGAACTCTAGGGTCAACCCAGTTTTTTGCCAAGTTTGGGAACGAGTATTATTTACTAAAAGTACAGGTTGTCCATTGAAAAGCGTTCCGTGACAAGCAAAATGTACCAACAATAAGTCATCGGGTTCGACCATTTGGCAAAGTCGAATCAACTCTGCCTCTACATTTTCGTGGGTAGGGAAGCGGGGGTTATCGTACTCAAGTCCGTCGTGTAAACAAACAACTCCGTACTTTAATGTTTTGAGTCTCTCTTCTAATGCCAGCACATCATCTACGCAGAAATTTAAACGTCCAAAGTTGGGGTCGTTATAGCTGTTAACTCCTACCAAAAGTGCCCAGCGATTTTTGATGGGGCGGCGTTCTTGTGGCTCGTCATTTGTTTTTACTGCGTTACCGCGAGGATTAATTTTTGGTTCGGTTGTTGGTTTCGACTTATTGGTAGTTGAGTTGTTCTCAAAGGCATCTTGCAGTTCTGCTGCTAAATTTAGCAATTGGTGATGGCGTTCATCCTCTTTATCTATCAATGTGCTTAAAAGATGCAATAGTAGAACAAGGGCATTCTCTTGGGTATCGCTACGACGTTTGCCAACTAAGTAGCCAATTACAGCATCTACCCTGCTAGGAATACTATTAGTCTGGGGCAAATTAAAGCGCCATGGTTTGAGTGGCGGATAGGGGCTAACAACAGACTGGAGTGCGTCATTGCTTGCGAATTGTTCGCACTCTAAAAGAGCATTGCGCAATCGGGTGTGTAGTTCAGGGGGAATACCGGGCATATGGTTCTCTTATTTTCTTATGAATGAAGTTGCAGGAGAATATAAACAATACTTATTTAAACAAATACTTTGTTATCATTCCAGAAAGTAAGATGTGGATTTTTTACTAGAGGGAAGAATAACTGCGCGAGGCATTTGCGAATATCATTTGTATGATGACTGCATTCTCGTCGTGCTGTGGGTATTACTTACTTACTTTACTTGTACTTTACTAAAACTTTACGCTTTTTATCCAGTTATTTCTGATCGTCAACCGTAATAAATAATTATATTGTGTTATTTATTGCATAGAGAGCTATGCCGGAAGACCCTAGCATTATAGTACTGAGAAAAAAATTGGGGAAAATTTACAAAGATATATCTTCTAAAGAAAAGAGCAAAATGACAATAGAAAAATCCCTTGAAGAATTACAACTACAACGCGAATCTTTAGAAAAAGAAATTACTGACTTAGAATTTCTAGCTAACTCAATTGAGAAAGATATTAATAAATTAGGTGGTTAGGGAAAATCCCTAAAAGAGCTTAGAAATTATAATTTCTAAACTCTCTTGAATTAGTTGACTATCTTCACATATTTCTTTATACGCGAGCATCGCTACGACTTTAAGCACTTGTTGATATGCAGTGAGAGGAAGATACAAGGTAGGGCTAGCTTCTTCGAGAATTTCGTTTTCGTAAGTCAAAATCCAGCGTTGAACTAGTTTCAAGTGAAATTCTATTTCTTTATAAAATCCCTTAAGAGTCATATCTGGATATTTTGTATCTAAAATCATTTTTTGTAGTCCTGATAATTCATCATTAAAGACTCGATCAACTGCTACCTTTGCAATATTTTTTGAGTAAGCTAACCAGTTCAAAGCTGTTATTGCCTTTTGCGTCGTTAAACTTTTGAGTTTTTCCTCTAAAGGGGCGCTCTCATTTTGATATTGCTTAATTTCTCCATTAAGCCTTTTTATATCATCACGATACCTGTTTTCTTCCTCTTGAAGTCTGCTGTCTTGCTCCCGGTGCTTGCTTATTTCTTCTATTAGTCTGCTTTTTTCCTTTTGAAGCCCTTGCTCTAAGTTGTGAGTTACGTTAATTTTTGCCAGAATCTCAAACGCAAACGCACTGGCATTACGTGCGGCGATTTCTTGCCAATCTGCTTTACCTGTTTTACTTTTGCTACTAATTAAATCCGAAATACCACGAACAATTAGTGCTGATATTGGCTGATTAGCATGGGCTGCAAGCAGCAAACCCCTTCCCTCCATCTCCACTGTGATCACATCACCGTAATTTGACTGGAGAAATTTCAAAAGACTAGAGCGTTTCGAGGCAATTACTTTTTCTCCAGCTGCAATAGGTGCAACTAATGCATTAGGTACTGGACTGGTGATGTTAGGCTTGAGCCTTTGCAACCAATCTTCTTTCTTGGCTTCGGCTCTGGCTCGCTGTATTAGTTTATATGTTGACAAACCAACATCTGGTCTGGGTTCAAATGCTATATTTGCCTTACCTGATTCGTAACCATATACTTTTGTTGCAGCTACTACATCACCCAAAGAAACATCCTTAATACCACCTGCTACCCCAACGAAAAGTATTACATTTGGTTGAAAGTGGTTAATTGCGCGTTCAGCTTCCACTGCGGCTCCAGTATTACCAGCGCCAATTTCAACAATTGCCAGATTCCAAACCATGCCATTGGCAGCAAATTTACCTCTTTCGTAAACTGTTCCTTGGGGATGTAACTCTTCTCGCAGTTCTGTTAAATGGGCGCGAACAGCTTTATACTCAATAGGTATAGCAGTAAGGATCACTGCACGAGGTAAATTTTGTTCTCGTTGTTGCGAATTTTTATTTGCTTGACCAGCACTGTGAACTTGAATATTGATCGCTGGATTAATATTTTGTTTAGAATTTTTTGTAGTTGTGCTGCTTACAATAGCTCTTTCAAGCTCATCAGCTAAACCTGCCAACTGCTGATGAAGTTCATCTCCCTCATCTATCTGCTCACATAATAACCTTACAAACAGCAGAAGGGCATTTTCCTTGGTATCACTGCGATGCTTATCAACTAGGAAGCCAATTAAGTTGTCCACCCTGCTAGTCTGACTATCTGCTTGGGGTAAACTAGAATGCCAAGGGCGGAGCGACTCATAGGTGAAAATTGCCCTTATCTGGCGATCGCTCTCAAATTGCTCGCATCGTAAAAGTGCTTGACGCAATCGGTTGAGCAGTTGTGGGGGGATACCTGCCATATCACCGTCTAAATGCCTGATAAATACATTAAATTATACACGAAAAATTCAACTGGAACATTTTGCGTTACACCAAGACCTTGCAAAAGAGAAAGGACTGTTGATTACAGAGGATAATAAAGGTTGCGTGGAAACTTCAACAAAGGACAAAGATTACAATAATGCGCTACATTAGTTTCAGTATTTAAAAACTATTATTTGTTGGCAAATAGATGAGTGGAGGACTACCGAGAGAGCTAAATAATCGATGTCGTCAAGTTCTCTTGCAATGCGACGAGTTTAATGATTACGAGAATTTGATTGCAGTTTTCGTCACCGATGAACTGCTTGCATTTAAATTTGAAATCCGGAATGCAAATAGTCGAAAGCAACTAGTTAACTATTGTTTGGAGGATTTGCTGCAAAAACGTACAAAAAGTGGTGAGCCTGTTCTACCGATTTTTTTAGCTAATTTAAAAGATAGATATGAGCGAGGCAATGCTCTGCATGATGAGTTGGCAGACCTTTATAACCATGTATATTTAGCACTGAAGAAAGTAGAAACTTTAGCTAGAGAAATTCAGTTCAGTTATCAGTCATTTTCAAATGCCTTGAATTTTGAATCATCAACGGAGGAATTATTTGTAGGCAGAAAACAGCTAATTCAAGAGTTACTTTCTCCTTCGGATAAAACTCGTATAATTGCGATACTTGGGATTCCAGGTGTTGGAAAAACATCTCTAATTAAACAAATTGCGTCCCGCTTGGAACTAAGTGAGGTTTTCTGGTATGAGTTTCATTGGGGATTACTATCATTTAATAATGTCATGATAAGTTTGGCTCAGTTTATTGACAAGCAGACAGATACTGATAAAAATTTAACAATTACGATACAAACGCCTGAATTATCAGATGAACAACGTATTTCAATTATAATTGAACATTTAAATAAAAACCGTTACTATCTATTTTTTGAGTCTATTCATATTATTGAGGAAAATTCAAAAATAGATAGTTTGTTCTCTATTTGTAAGCAAAAGCTTAAACAAAGTATAATTTTTATTACCAGCCGTTCAAAGCCCTGTTTCTGTAAACCAATTGACGAAGCAAAGAAAATTGTAAAAATAGTCCAATTAGATGGATTGCGTGATTTTGAGGAAGTACAAGATTTTTTTACTCAAAGGGGTATTCAAATTTCTCCTGAATTAATTGAAAAAATTGATAAACGTTTTGGTGGTCTACCCCTTGCTCTTGAGTTAATAGCTACATTGTTCCAGGAAGACTTTACAGAGGAAGATTTATTGGCATTAGCCGAAGACCAGGCTATAGAACAATTATTTGATGAGATATACGAGCGCCTAAATCCGTGTGAAAGAAAGTTTTTGACAATAGCTTCGCTGTTTACTCTACCATTTTCAGAAAATAATGTAGTTAGTGCTTATCGAGCCATATTTTCTCAATACGAAGGAAAAATTCATTTCACAAAACTAAAGCGACAGTTACTGATTCATACATCTGTATCTAATTACTACACGGTACATGAAGCCATCCGCACCTTAACATTTAGATATACAGATGAGCCGAGCAAGTATCAAATTCAACTTGCAGATTTTCTAGTGGCTCAAATGCAAGAACAATACTGGGTTTTACTAGAAGCAATACTACTTTACTGCCATGCAAAATCATTCAATCATGCATCAACTACTGCTGTTGATGCTATTGATGTTGGTTTAATTCCTTATCATTCTGATTTAGCTGAGATTATTCTTAATAAATTTGAAGAAAATATGGTCAGCCCAGAGAAATGGATGTGGTTGCTTGGTAGTAAAGGAATGCTAGCTAATTTCTGGCGCAGATACAATGAGGCTGAAAATTTTTATCAAAGGATGTTACATTTGGCAGGTGAGCTTCAAGATAAAGTTGCTGCTGCCATAGCTTTCCAAAGGTTAGGAGTTGTTTATACTCAGAAGGATGATGAAATTGCACAGAGAAGTTATCTTAATAGCCTTGCTTTAAAAAAGGAATTAAACGACATCAAAGGGCAAGCAGAAATATACAATAATTTAGGAGAAATATATACTCGTCAACAGCGAGCACCTGAAGCTGAATCTGTTTTAAAAAAAGGGTTAAATTTACTCGAAAGCATTAATGCTCCAGATTGGCAGAAAATATCAATATACGCAAACATAGCACATTTATACGCTGCCCACGATAATTGGCAAGAAGCTGCTAGATTTACTCAAAATGCTCGCCAGATAGCAGAAGAAATGCGTATGACCTATGATGTAGCAATGTTAACTTATGATTTGGGTGTACACGAATTCAAACAAGGTAACTACGAAGCAGCAGGTAAATACTACTCAGAAGCTTTAGAGATAACAAAAATCTCTAAATTATGGCAACTAGAAGAATTGGTTCAGGTAGGTTTAGTAAAACTCCATCATCAATTAGGGAATTATAATGAAGCAATTACTCATTTTCAAAGAGTGGCGGAAATTGAAGAAGAAGTAGATGATAAAAGTAAGTTAGCTACTACATATTTTGATATTGGAAGCTTCTATTCTGAAATGAATGATTATCAAAGTGCGTTTAGTTATTATGAAAAAGGAATTGACCTATTTGAGCATCTAGTTGATGATAAGCAAATTCGTGTTTTTTTAGACAATATTTACGTTTTTGCTAATAAATCAGGAACACCTCAATCTATTTTGCGATCTCTAAAATTATTGAAGAAGCGATTACTTGTTAATTCTCCATCCTATGCCTTAGCAAAAGTATACGGAACTTTAGGAGAAATATATTTAAAGCTTTTAAATTGCAATCGTGTTGCAATAGTTTGTATGCACCAAGAAATTAATTTATTGTTACAAATTAACAGGACGCGCGAGCAAGTAGAAGCATTGATTAATCTAGCTGTAACATATGAATACATGGAGCGTTACGTCGATACTTTAGACATAAGTACAGAAGCAATCAGATTAGCTGAGATATACAATTTTGAAGCGCAAGCAGCTCTTGCTTGTTATAACCGAGGTAATTGTTTTACTCTGTTGGAAATATGGCAAGAGGCCGAAAATGATTATCAGCGGGCTTTGGTGTTAGCAGAAAACGTCGGGGATACAAAGCTGCAGGAGTCTGTATCCCACAACTTTGGGGAAATGTATCGTCGCAGCGAACGACCGGAAGAAGCAGTAAGATTATTAAAATTATGTTTAGAATTGGTTCGTCAGCGAAATGATATTGATTCTGAAATTACAGGTTTAAATAATCTTGGTTTAGCCTACGGCGCACTATCTCAAACTCAGGCAGCGCTTGAGTGTTTCAATAATGCTTTAAATTTAAGCCGCCAACACTATCGTAAACGCGATGAGTCCAGAATCTTTATTAGTTTAGGTAATTTATATTTATTAAATGACCAACCAGAGCAGGCAAAGAGTTACTACGAAAATGCTTTAATTGCAGCCCGTGAAATAGAAGATACTGATTGGGAAGAAGGTAGTATCCTCTCGCTTGCATCTGCTCATAAAGAGCTTGGTACATTTGATAATATTGCTGATGATTTTAAAACTGTTGCAGAACAGGCTTGCAATTTGGCACACCACGAAAGTTGTATCAAATTTCTAACTTTTGGTGGTCAAATAAATCTTGCAGAAAATGAACCAGAAAGTGCTGCCGATATGTTTGACAAAGCTTTGTCTATAGCCCTTATGCGTACATATAAGCGTTTCAGTCAGTGTGGAAAACGTGTAGATTACTCTTTTCTGGCTCAGGAATTAAGAGAAGTAATTGATGGAATTGGTGATAGTATTAAAGAGTCTGTGGAAAATGGTACTGTTGAATATGCTGTAGCTATGTATCAAAGTTTATTGGATAAACTTCACAGCCAAGATCATTGGAAAAAATCAAATTCATGGATTTTTGATTGTCTAAAGCCAATGGTAGACTGGCTAAATGATATAAAGTTGAGATTCAAAGATAAGTAACTTGAACTGGAAAATCACCATATAAATAATAAAGGTACTTCTTTTAAAGGTGTGCGATCGCCTCTCCAAAAAATCTGCTTATATGGTTATAATATGACTAGAGATACGATGAATTTACAAGTTTGATTTACTAGCTGAATTTCATTCTTTTTTAGTTTGAGATGAAGAAGAGTCTGACTGGTTTGACTTACTACTTTCAGTAACAGAGTTTTCAATTATTTCCTTACTTTCTGCACCTGTGATGGGAGTACTACGACCGTCCGCAGCTCGTAAACTGTCTAAATCCTCAATTGGTACGTTGAGAATAGCATCTAGAATTTGCGGACGGGATTCGTACCAGAGGGCGATCGCATTTGAGATTTCTTCAACATCATCCGGGAGGGTTGCCAGCAATTCTAGTACATCAGTACTGTCTTCTGGCGTTAATAGCTCAGGTTGGTTTTTGATTACATAAATAAAAGTAAGAATATTGTCTTCGTAAGGCGAGCGTGCCATTTCCGACTCCTAATAACTAATAGCATGGAAGTATATCTAGTATAAAAGTTCCCGAAGTAGCTGAATGATCTTCAGAAAATAGTAAAGATGATGGCGTAAAAAGATAAAGTCAAGATTTTGTTATGTATACAAAAGTCTAAATAGTTTGGGTTTATAATGTGATTTTTTAACTACTTACCATATCCCCACAGACATAAGGTTGCAGCAGTTCAAACTCTTTCGGGTTGGTGTGCTGGTTATCGGTCAAATTTACAGAATAATCTGGCACAATACTTCTCTGTCCTCCTTGTAGTCGTGCTTCACGAGGCCAAAATATCAAATTCCCTTAGTATCCCGCTGATTTTGCAACTGACTTAACTCATTTTGTAACCCTTGATAAGTGTTATTTTTCACTTGTGAGTCCCAACTTCCAAGAATTCTCTCTAATTGCCTTTGTTTTGCTGTGATTTCTCGTCGATTTTTGTCAATTTGAACACATATTTTTTGATAATCTTCTTGGTTCGGATATAAATCGCGTTTTGGGTAAAGATGTTTGTTAGCTAGAAGTTCGACAAGATTGCGAGTTTTGCTGCGCTCGACATACTCAATGGCTTCGGTGGGGTTACTTAAAGTGAGCCAAATTTCCACCATGCGTTGATAGAGTTTATTCCATTTTTCTGCGAGTTTTTTTTTATCTTCTTCTCTTCCCGAACCAAAAATTATATCGCCGCGCAGAGATTTTTCTACAGTGTCTACGGCGGCTTTAAAAGCTGTGTATGCTAAGGGAAACTTTTGAGCAACTTGATAGATATTACCAAGGCAAAATTGGGTTTCTACATAATTTTTGGGAAAGGCTTCACGGGTACGTATCTTCAATGCAGCTAAGTAACAATCGATGGCGATTTTCAAATTTTCTTTTTTCTTCTCTAGAATGCCGTAGTAATATGCATTACCCAGGTTATTTTGGCTCATAGCCCATTTTTCCGGGAAGGCTTGGCAAGTGAAGACCTTTAAAGCATTTAAGTAACAGCTAGTTGACAGATCTAAGTTCTCTTCACGCTTCCCTTGGATGCGGTTGGAGTAGGCATTGCCCAGATTATTTTGGGTATCTGCCCAGTATTCGGGAAAGGCTTCACGAATGCGTACCTTCAAAGCATCCAAGTAACAGATGATTGCCAATTCTAAGTTCTCTTCCCGCTTCCCTTGGACGCGGTTGGAGTAGGCATTGCCTAGATTGTTTTGAATTTGTGCCCATTGTTCAGGAAAAGCTTCGCGAGTATATTCCTTTAAGGCATATGAGTAATGCCTGATTGCGTCTTCCAAATTCTCTGCTTGGTTTCCTCGGATACGGTTAGAGTAGGCATTGCCCAAATTACTCTGTATTCCCGCCCATTGTTCGGTGAAAGCTTCACGATTATATACCTCTAAGGCTGCGGAGAAACAATCAATTGCGGCTTCCAAATTTTTTGCTTGTTCTCCCCGGATGCGATCGCGAAATGTCTCACCCAAATTATTTTGGATCATAGCCCATTTTTCAGAAAAAGCTTTGCGGGTATGTACTTCTAGGGCTGCGGAGAAACAATCAATTGCGGCTTCTAAACTATCTGCTCGTTCTCCCTGAATGCGGTTGGAGTAGGCATTGCCCAGATTATTTTGGGTATCTGCCCAGTATTCAGGAAAAGCTTCACGTGTGCGTACTTTCAAAGCATCCAAGTAACAGTTGATTGCCAGATCTAAGTTCTCTTCCCGTTTTTCCCGAATGCGCTTACAGTAAGCATTGGCTAAGTTATTTTTTATAGTTGCCCACTGTTCGGGTAATGCTTCCCGTGTCAAAAGTTTGGCAGCTACTTCGTAGCCTATTATGGCTATTTCCAGATTGATAGCCCGATTTCCTATTGGGTAATCTTGAATCAGATTACTGAAATTGACAATATCTATCGCGATTTCATACGCTTGTTTTGGTTTCATTTTGGACAGATTAATTGCCGCACCTTGCCATACCGTAATAAAGTTATCATTTAGTTTGTCAATATTTGCTTGTAAAATTTGATGTACAGCATGAGGTCTGCTGTTGCGGGTTGCCCACAACATTTGTGCAATCAAAGTGATAGATTCAGGATTTGGGAGTATGTAAGAAGTGGCAGTTGGTGATGACAGTTTAATTACCTCAGTTAGTGAACAGGCAAAAGAAATTAAATAATTGATTACTTTGCAATCACCTCCTTTTGCTTACTCCTCTGCCAACCTTAGCATTTCTTGCAACGACCCAGCATTAACCAAATTCTATTTGGCATTCAAAATCTGTACTTCCTCTGCATTGAGACTATTGAATAGGACTTGACTATGGTTCAGATATCTTGTTAGCTTCGATGGTTAATCCTTGATCAATTACACAGAAAGCAGCCCAGTGAAAGGGGTCTCGAAATGGCTTACCGTTAGCAGGAATCTTTCTAAAGTGTAACTTCTTGGTTGGGTCTAAGGGTAGCTGTTTTTCTTGAATCCATTGCCACAGTTCATCCCCAGTGATATCCCCAAGCCAAAGTTGGGCTTGGTTAAGGGCGATCGCCACTGAAATCTGACTTTGTAAATTTTCGTAGAACTTCGCCATTAAAAAAGCAGTTGATGAGTTACTTACTACCCATAGAGAATTGACGACAGTAAAAGCACCCGCAATTAGAAAACCACTGGGTAAGTCAAAATCTATTAAGGATCGGTAAGCAATAAAGATAGACGCTTCTTCACCAGAATTACAGTTTATTAATGTGTCAATTAAATTTTGATAAGTTTTTTGACTTTGCTGATTCATTATTGTTCATCTGTCACTGACCGAGCACACAAAATGCCGCCCAATATCGGGGATGTTGAAATAGTTTGACCTTATCATCTAACTGATGCAACCTTCGGCGTAGGTTAATTCTCAGAGTGGCATCAAAAAATCTCTCGTTAGTTTTTACCCAAACTTCCAATTCTGTTTTCGTAATTCCTAACAGCCAGCGTTGAGCCTTGTTGAAAGCGACGGTAGCCGATACTCCCTGTTGGAAAATTTGGTAAAATTTTACCATCAATAAGGCAGTGGACAAATCGCTTACTGACCACAAAGAAACAATTACACTCTTTACCCCAGCAGCTATTAAACAACGGGATAGTCCAATCACGCCATCTCCAGTGATTTTACCCTGTCCGGTACTGCAAGCACTCAGCACAACCAGTTCGGCGTTTAGTTTCATGTCGTAGATTTCGCCCGCCGTCAGAAAGCCATGATCGTCATCGCTGGGAGCAAGAGTAACTGCACCTGGTATACCTAGTTGTCGGATATCATCCAATAAACCGTGGGTTGCGAGGTGTATCAATCGCGCTTTGGGAAGAAGCTGTGTAATATATGCTTTGGTTGCATCTGCATCCGTGACGACTTGGGTGTTGAGCAGGGGTGCTATGGCGTTGGCTTCAATTTTTGCCCAAGCTAAATCTTTTAACTGGACAGGAGGTTCAGTTAATGGAATAGTTGGCATTTTCGGATTACCCACAACTAGCGCTTCTAGAGAAGTTTCTGGTACATCTGCACTTCGTTTTTGGGTTAACTCCAGCACGTGAATAGAAGGTGCAGTAATAATATTGTGTTTTTCGATGAGAAATTTGCCCTTAGAGTCTTGTAGAGTAGGGAAGGGAACTAGGAATAAGCTTCCTTGTGGAATGAAGATAACATGGGTATTGGGGTCAGTTGGAAGATTTTCCGCAATGGGTTCTATCAAGATTTGGTGTAGCTGTCGTAAAGGTTGAGAAATGTGTCTTAAGGTTTGGACTGTTTCAAGGCTGTTATTTGACATAGCGTCGTCGCGTTGCTTCTCTTCAACTCCCAAGCATTGACGCGCTTGCAGAATCAAGTCTTCAAGAGAATTTATTTGTTCCGTCCATATAGGGGTAAGGTCAAATAAGTGAAATCTTACTTCGCCATTTGGTTTAATTACCCAGATAAAAAGTGCTAAATCAAGGAATTTGCCTTTAGGTCTTTCAGGATCATGATACTGTGTTGAATAAATCGAATATTCAATTAATGTAGCATTTTGAGTTTTGGCGATATCTTGAATTTGTTTGATTGTTGGTGCTTCAATAGTCTGATTAATTAATTCTGGAGATAACCGCCTAGCCAATAACTCTGCAAAAGCTCGAGTACGCCCTCTTTCAGCAATTTCTAAAGCATCATTAATTTGGTTTTGTGCGATAAGGACTTTCTGAAGCAGTTGATAAGCAACCGCTTGAGTCTCGAAAATTGATATTTTGAAAACATCATTACTACCTAGTTTTAATCGGATAGATTCCCAAATTTTGATTGCATTCAGTAGCGCCTGTTTGGCATCCAGAAGATTGCCAACATTATATAAGTCAGATCCTATATTAGAAAGAGCTTCTCCCTCTCCTAAGGGACTTTGTATTTCTCGTACAATTTTCAAACGTTGGTTTTGGTAATCAATGGCTTTTTCATAGTTTTTGAAGCGGGAGTAAACGAGTCCTATATTTCCTAATACATTTCCTTCAGAGTTACAGACTTTCAATTCCCGTGTTATTCGCAAACATTCTTCAAAATACTCAAGAGCTTTGTCATATTTTACGAAATCATAATAAACAAGTCCCAGATTGCATAGTGGGGCAACTTCGTCTATACGCTCTGCGAATTCTCGGGATAACATCAAACTTTGCTCATAATATTCGAGTGCTTGTTCTTGATATTGCTGTAGATGATAAACTATACCTAAATTATTTAGAGCCATTACCTCTAGCTGATGATCTAAAATTTCTGGCGCGATTATTAACAATCTCTTAGAATACTTAACCGCTTTGTTATAGTCTCCTATTAAGCGATAGCTAACTCCTAAATTTCCTAGAGCTTGACCTTCCATTTTGCGTTCGCCTATCTCTTGAGCAATAATCAATTGCTGCTGATAGCATTCAATTGCTTTAATATAGTTTCCTAATTCTAAGTAATTATTACCTAAATTTCTTAAAGATCGTAGTTCTCCTTGACGATTGCGAAGTTCCCTAACGATCACCAATTCTTGCTGACTATATTTAATTGATACATCATAGTTTCCCAGTTTATAATAAATAACTGCTAAATCATTTAAAACAAGAGTCTCTTCCAAATGGTCTTGCATGTCTCGCCAAATTACTAAACGTTGTTCGTGGTAATCAATTGCCTTAAGATAATCTCCTAATACTCGGTAAGTAATTCCCAATTCTCTTAATATCTGAGCCACCATTTCACGCTCTTGAAGTTCCCGTGCTATTAACAAACACTGCTGGAGATACTCAATTGCTACGGTATTAGCTCTTAGCTTGCGGTAAGCAATTCCCAAATCTCTCAAGGGCTGCATTTCCATTGCACGATTCTGAAGATTGCGCGCTGTCAGTAAACATTGCTCGAAATACTCAACTGCTTTGGCATAGTTTTCTTGGTCAGAATACACACGCCCAATCTCTCCTAGAGTTGCCCACTCTTCCTGGTGGTTTTGATATTCTTGCGTGACTACCAAGTACTCTTGATAAAACTCAACTGCTTTCGCATAGTTTCCAAATTTATAGTAAGCTTCACCTAAATCTCTTAGAACTTCTCCTGCTGCTTTGTGGTGTTTCAATTCTCGCTTAATTATTAAACATTCTTCATAATATTTAATTGCTTTCTCATAATCTTTCAGTGTAGAATAAACACTTGCCAAACTCCCGAAAGATTGAGCTTCTCCATAGTGATCGCCTATTTCTCTTGCGATATCCAAACTTAGTAAGATATTTTAAATTGCTTCATTGGATTTATTTATAGCAGCGTAAGCCAGCCCCAAATTTAATAAAGCCGTACTCTCTCCATATCGATTTTTGACTTTTCTTGCAATGAGCAAACTTTGTTGCTGATGTTCAATAGCTTCGTTATATTCTCCCAAAGAATAATAAGCAAATCCGAGATTTCCCAGAGCTAATCCTTCTTGTGTGCGATCTTGGGTTTGTCGCGCAATTCCTAAATGTCGCTGGTTATACTCGATTGCTTTATCGTACTCACTAAGGGAATGGTAAGCATTCCCGATCAATCCCAGAGCATCTCCTTCTCTTTTAATGTTTCCAATTTCGTGAAATATAGTCAGTGCTTGTTGGCTAGAGCGCAAAGTTTCTTGAGGCTGCCCCATCTCCAACTGCTGAACCCCTTGTTGCATTAAACGGTCTGCTTTCAGTTGCTTCCAACTCGACAAGTTACCACCAATTTGTTGTATAGAAGTATTCGCGTATACCCCTAACATTTGACCAGCTAAATTCATTAATTGATTGGAAGTTTTTAAGTCACTCTGCACTATCATTTCATCTGCAACTTGTAGCATCGTCTTAACTAAGCCAGCATCCAACAGATCTGGGTGAGCATTTAAAATCTCTTGTTCTTTGCCAACATCACAGGTAAGGAGTGCATTAATCAGTTGGTAATAGGCGTTTTCGCGTTCATTGTTCATTGGATCAGCCTGGGCATGATGTTTATATTCATTCTTTCAAGAAACACATTTTAGCCAATCATTTTGGCATCGCCTACATGGTGGGTGAATGGCAAACACGATATAGCCGCCTTGAGCATCAATCTCCACTACTGCTTGTCGGGCGAGAAAGCGCATTACTTGCTCTTCAGTAAGTGGTTCTACAGGCATATACCGCAAAACCTCAGGGTGAGTTTGATATGCCAAAAAATCAAGCAAATCTGTCTCTGCCATACGGCGTATAATCAACTGTTTCGTTACCACGGGCTCCATGCTTTTATTCACCGATACATTTTCGACGAGAATATAGCAGAGATTTTGCTACCTTCTGTGCTTCCCGACGATGATCTCCAACAGGATATTAATAGGCTTGTCCGTGCGAATGACGAAATTTTTCCGATTTTCATCCTGTACAACTGATAAATCTTTAAACATCAACAGAAATGATGTCAGGGGGTTCTGTGTAGGGTATGGCTGTTCATCCTTACAAACGGTGTGTAAATTCTCAATCTTACTCCCAACAGGAGTGTAAAATTACCTATCTTACTTCTCTGCGTCCTTGGCACGGCAGATGCTTCAACGGGGGGAACCCCCGCAACGCACTGCCTCGTCTTGGCGGTTTTTAATCGGTATTCTTCTGGCGGAAAGGGAGTAGCGCTCTTCTAAAGTTGATCGCAAGGCTTGTAATTGACAAAGAGGATAAAATTGAGATATCAGTTATGTTTCAAGGGTAAGTGTCAGAGAAAGTTGAATGGCTAAAGATCGCTTTCACTATGCAGTCAGAAATGCTTTAGAAAAAGAAGGGTGGACAATTACCGCTGATCCATATGAAATGAGTGTTGGGGATGTAGACTTTGAAATCGACTTGGCAGCAGAAATGTTAGCTGCCGAACGAGCAGGGGAAAAAATAGCAGTAGAAATCAAGAGTTTCATTGGACGCTCAAATGTCTCTGACTTCCACACTGCCCTTGGACAATTCATTAACTACCAATTCGCGCTTGAAGAATTTGAACCGCAACGAAAACTATATCTTGCAGTACCTGAGTCAATTTATAACTCATTCTTCCAACGTCGTTTCACAAGGTCAGTCATTGAACGAACCCAAATTCGCTTACTGGTTTACAATGAAAAACAGGAGGTTATCGTCCAATGGCTGTAGAGCAATATCGTCAAATCATCCAACAGCTAATTTTAGAACGGGCACAGAGGCGATCGCCGCAAGAGGAAATCGAGACACAAGCCATTTTAGATACGGAGCGCGATCATTACCTCTTGCTACACACTGGCTGGCGCGATAATCGCCGAACGCATGGATGCAGCATGCATCTCGATATTAAAGACGGTAAAATCTGGATTCAGCATGATGGAACTGAAGTCGGCATTGCTACACAACTGCTCGAACTTGGTGTGCCTTCATCTGATATCGTATTAGCGTTTCACTCACCTTTCATGCGTCAATTTACTGAGTTCGCTACTCATTGAGCTGTAGCCTTTTTCAGGGAAGCCAGTGCCGTCAAGGTTCACTGAGCAGTATTGACTCTAAGCCTATCGTTATCCTTAACCTTCGCTTATGGCACAAAATAGTCAATTTGTACAGTCCAAAATATTATCTCCGTTTAATTATTTATACAGCAGTTTTCTGGTAAATCAACTACACCGTAGGCACGAAAAACGGTTCGCCCTCACCAAGGGTTGTGGTTATAGATTAGGACTTACGCAAAAGTTGCCAAAAGGCTTAATTTATTGAACCGCCTTAGCGAAGCCATGCCCGAAGGGCTTTAGACGCCAAGAACGTTAAGAAAGAGTAGAGTTTGCATAAGTCCTTTAGATGAAAAACGCAGCAAATAAAAAATAGGCTCGTAGTTGCGCTTCAGCGCTCTTGACAGTATGAGAGCGCTGAAGCGCAACTACAAACCATATAACAAGTGTTCATACAGATACAATTCTCATTTGCGTGCAATACGTATCTCTAAACGTGCCATCTCCTGTATACACATTTATTTTTTTAATATGTCTGAGATCCAAATGAATAAAAATATCACAGCATGTCCGTCAAATCACCCATAATTACTGAAACCCTCTGAACTGTTGACGATGATTTAAGTCGTACTATAACTCCGACGAAACAAGAAAATCAAACAAATGATGCGCCATTTGTAATTTAGAACAAGGGGCAATTTCTACCTGACGACCTTGCTTATCTAAGAATATCGCTTTATTATTATCACTGCCAAAACCACTATCGGGTTCATCTATAGGATTAGCAACGATCGCATCCAAGTTCTTGCCATATAATTTCTCTCTAGCTGGCGTCACAATATCTCCTGTTTGTGCGGCAAACCCGATCAACTTTTGATGAGGTTGTTTGCGACTTGCTAATTCCGCGATGATATCTGGTACGGGTTCTAGAGGTAGGGCTTGAGGAAGCGATCGCTTTGCCAACTTTTGTTGACTGTACTCTCGCGGCTTCACATCGGCGACTGCTGCGGACATGACGATCACCTCAGCATTCGGTAAATACTCTAACATATATGAGCGCATTTCCTCAGCACTCACAACCGGAATTACTTGTACGCCCAAGGGTACATCCCAACTTGCCGGGGCATGTACCAATGTAACGCTTGCCCCGCGATGGAGTGCCGCTAATGCTAAAGCCAACCCCATTTTTCCTGTGGAAGGATTGCCAATAAATCTGACTGGATCGAGATGTTCTCGCGTTCCTCCAGCACTAATTAAAACTCGCTTGCCTGCTAAATCTCTTTTCCCTGAGGTGTGTAACAAAGATTGCACGTATGCCACAATCTCTGGAGGTTCTGCCATTCTCCCTGCACCGACGCGATCGCAAGCCAATAAACCTGATGCCGTTCCTATACCATAAAATCTACTATCCGTCAATAATTGTTGCCAATTTCTTTGCACCGCGACTTGTTCCCACATATCAGTATTCATCGCAGGTGCTAACAATACAGGAATGTGAGAAGCTAAGACAGTATTTGTCAACAAATTATCAGCCATTCCACAGGCTAACTTTGCCAATGTATTCGCGGTTAAAGGCGCAATTAAAAACACATCTGCCCATTCACCTAAATCAGTATGCAAAGGACGTGAGTGAATTGGTTGCCAGAAACTTTCATCTGTATATGCCGGATGGCGAGACAGAGTTGCAAAAGTTAGAGGAGTGATAAATTCTTGTGCCGAATGGGTAAGAATAACTCTAACTTCTACCCCAGTTTTAAATAGTGTGGATACAACCTCACAAACTTTATAGGCGGCAATACCACCGCCTATACCAACAAGAACCCTCTTCAAATTTGGAGCCATGGATTTTGGATTCTAGATTAGACAGATAAAAAAATGTTAGTTGCTGGTCATTATTTTTCAAAAGTACCACTAACAACCAATCACTAACGACTAATCTCTTCCCAATCCATCATCTTTACGCTTCATCATAGGGTTCGAGATCTAAAAGATGGATGTATGATTCGACTAATTCAGGACGCTGAAAAGCGATCGCACGAAGTAAATGCCAATCATTCAAACCTTCAAAAGCATTGCTGTAATTATCTTGCTCCAAACGTATAGCTAACTTTTCCACATCTTGTGGAGTTATGGCAGCAATTTCTTTTCTGGAAATAGTTAGAGTTTTCATTCTGCTCGCCCCTCCGTTAAGCAACAGTCGCATTCAGCATGGATGAAGTTGCGTCTGCCGCAACCACCCAATATATATTACTCATTTAGAGGCGATAATTTCGTGAAAATAGTCATGATTTTCACCGAAATTTGTGAAACTTTCGTGATCAATACTAATTGATCGTATTTACCACAAAATTGCGTAGCAATTCTAGCATCTCCAGATTAATTTCATGACCCATATTAAATTCTTGGTACTGCACTGTCACTCCTAGCGACTCTAAAGCTTTGCAAGCCGCGAGTGCAGATTGCAATGGCACAATTGTATCTTGTCTGCCATGAGTAATTAAAACTGGAGGTAGAGATGTTGCGTCCAATGTTTCTACATTATCAAGGGCACCAGGATGTAAATACCCACTCATACAAACTAAAGCTGCCATAGGTAGCTTTAATCCTACATCCAAAGTCATTGCCCCACCTTGAGAAAACCCACTTAAAATTGTCCGTGACAAAGGGACTCCAGTAATACTTTCCAAAGAGTACATCCATTCTGTGAGTACTTCTCTACTTTCCGTTAAACCTTGATACATATTCTCCATATTCAAATTGTACCAAGCCCTACCTGCTCCTGCCTGAGAATAAGAATAAGGAAAAGGTGCGTTTGGAAACACAAACTGATACGCGGGCAGATTCAACAAGGGCAATAAAGATGCTACATCCTGAGCATTTGCACCCCAACCGTGTAAGATCACGATTAAACCGAGTGGGGAAAGCCCTGTACTTGGTGGTACCGTAATAAATTCTAGTGACATTACAGTTCTGATGCTGTATCAGGTGCTACAACTTCCCCACGCCCCAAATCAAGTAATAGATCTTGATCTGTTACCAGTTCGTTGAGTTCTTTAACTTGCAAGTTCATCTCCGTACAAGCTTGCCGCAATTCTCGAGCAAAGGTGTTGAGATCCTCACCGTAGCCACACTGATATGCAGCTGTTTCAATTCCTTGCTTGGCATTCGCTCTTGCACAATCTACTAATTCGGTGCCTTTTAATGGTGTTGTGGATGCCATAGCTACTTTTGTTATCTATTATTATCTATTTTATTTATTGTCAGATTATCAACTACAAAGTGATGACTCATCCTTCCAATGGTGGAGTTTGGGAAGGAGGGACAGAGGAGGGGAGTCATGATCTGGTACGTTAGTTTGCCATCAGATCTGATTGAGAGAGATTTTTGTCACTTCAATAAAATCTAGAACGGAAGAAATTACTCATTCTTTCCCCCTCTCCCTCTCTCCTCTTAAGCGCTGATTGTTGGTTGGTACAGCAAATTTTGAGTTGCCACCATTCCTGCAACCAAACGATCCATCTCCTCTTCGGTATGGAGGGCATTAACAGTAATCCGAATTCTCGGTTTGGCAATAAACCAAATTGGAGAAACCCAAATACCGTGCTCTTTCAGAAGTTTTCTGGCAAAAACCTTGGGATTAATGTCTGAGGGTACAATAACCGGGACAACATTCGTTTCGCCAAGTGTCATAAAACCACGTTCCAGCAAGCGCGATCGCAAGTAGCGAGTATTCTCCTGAAGTTTTTTCACTCGCTCTGGGAATTGGCGAACCTGACGGATACTTTCTAAAGCAGCAGCAGTTGTGGGTGGCGGTAAAGAAATTGTGCCAATTGAAGTCGGAGAAACATTTAAAAGTGGTTTCAACTCAGCAACATGGCTGCTGATCGAGGCTCCAGCTGAGGCGGCAAACTTAGAGAAAGTTGTCATAATCAGAGGCACAGTACCCTGATCAATTGCTTGCTGTGGCAAAAGATTAAAATGTTCGTATATTCCTCTTCCAGTAGCACCAATTGAACCACTGGCATGAGCTTCATCCATAACGAGTACACTGCCTTCGTAAGGGAGCAGGGCAGTCAGCATATCTGGTAGAGGTGCAATGTCTCCATCCATTGAAAATACGGCATCAGAGACAACCATAATTCGCTCATCGGCTCGTGCATACCGATAGAGTTTGCGAGTTAAATCCTCTACATCGCAATGGCGATAAGCTTTGACTCGCACGCGGGGACTGTGGCTAAACACTTTCCCGGAACGAGTCCCAGCATTGACGAGGGCTGAGACAATACAGCCATGATTGAGGACATCCGTGAGAATTAAAGTTTCTCTCGTGTTCTGAAATCCCGGTACTGGAATTGCCAAGTGGCAGAAAGCATCCATCAAAGCTTGCATTGCCATCCAAGCGTTTAAGAAAAGCTGCGTGTACGGCAGATGCTTAAACGCCGAAATCTCGTCCTCCAGTTGTCTATGTAAGTCAATGCGACCACTCAAGACTGAGGCAGAACTGTTAGATGTTCCGTACCGCATAATAGCATTAATAGCAGCTTGCTTGACGGCTTCTTCTTGAACTAGCCCTAAGACATCATTCGTGCAGAAGGTAAGAACCGTTTGACGCTCACCCGTCACCGATTCTTCTATCTCGACTAAATTCCCCTGTTTGTGATGACAAATATACTCGTCTGGATCGAGCCAGCTCTCATACCAGCGCTGCACGTATTCTTTGATAATTTCCACAAGTTTACTCCTGTTGGCTGCTTCCAGATGGCCTATCGCCTCTGCCTCGACAATATATTTTCGCGGGTTCTGTATTTGTCATCTAGGTTTAACAAAAAACTCCCTGTCGAAAAAAGCTAATAGTATTTATTAAGGCATTAAATGGACTATTCTGTGAGCCTAGATATTTAGTTTTATCCTGATAAAGGTTGTGCAATGACTTGGTTATAAGAGCCGCTAGTACAATTGGCTTCATCTGATTGGTTTTTGTTTAGTTAGATTCAGTTTGAAAGTAGGCGATCGCCAACAGAGTTATAGACAGAATTTTCTAAGTCTTAGTTTCCATTGGTTTGTGATTGCTTAGATTGTTGCACGAATTGTTCATACTGCCGAATTATCAGCCGTTGGATGGCAATAATTGCTGGGTTGATTTCGACATAACGCCTGTGGGGATTAGTGAGATAGGTTTGCTGTTCGCTCTCCATCATTTCAATATCTTGGGCTAAAAATCTCAGCAATACGAAACGCTGGAGGATGACTCGCAGTAGTGGCTGCAACAAGAGGAGCAGCTGTTTGGGAAGACGGACTTTGAAAAAGAAGAAAGCAATAGAATGAGTTTCCCTCGGCCCTATAGGTAGCCGCATCAGGTAGAGAGTTGAAATTCCCTTCAGAGAAGTGTAAAAATGCGGGTAGCGATACTCCGTAGTGATCGGTAGAGTTGTAACTTGATCTGCCCGTTCGCTCAACCCCAAAAACTTCGCCATCCGACCTTTGTAGGATACCTGATACTCAGTGCGGATTAACGATTCCGTTTCTTTTAAGCTGATGAGTGCTGGATCGAACCAACCCTGCAAATTTTCGTGCAGAAAACCATGAAACACGTCTATGGCGTTTTCGTTGCAGATACTAAAATGAGCTTTCATCTTGGCAACCAGAGGAACTCTAAACCACTCGGGATCGTCAAATTCTTTTATCTCAGGTGGTTGACAAACTGCTGCCAATGTGGGGTCTCCAGGGAAAATCCAAATCAAATCGTATTTTTCCTGAATTGGATAACTGCGGACTTGAGCACGAGGAAGTTTTTGTTCTGGAGAAAGGTAAGGAATGCCAACACAATCACCTTCGTTATTAAATTCCCAACCATGATAAGCACAAGCCAGATTACACCCTTGTACTTTACCTTTGTGCAATGCTACGCCTTTGTGAGGGCAAATATCCTCCAAGGCGTGCAGACAGCCGTTAACATCACGGTAAACAGCGATCGGCTGAAGCCAAATCATCACAGGTTTGATCTCACCAACTTTGACTTGATTTGCCCAACTTACCGCATACCAGTAATTCGGATTAATGCCTACCTCACGGACATGATTCTGAACCGTCTGGCTCTTCAGGGTAGTGGCTAGTTCCATTTGCTCGTACCTCTTGTGCCTGTTTCTGTTATAGTACTTAAACTTATTGTGTTTCTGAAGTCAATTATTAAAGCATCAACAATCCTCGCCTCAAGGCAAGGGAAAGGGGACAGAGGGAACGATCCCTCACATAGATTGAAAGCTTTGAAAAACGAACGCCTTTTTTAAAGCATTTTACATTCCCGGAAAATTTTTTTTTACATAACTCCATCAGTAAATAAAAAACTGGTTCTCCCACTGCCCCCGACTTCTGTGCCTCCTGTCTCGTATCCTGCCAACACAGTCTGCCAAGATCCCAAGCAAGGGG
>JAQYWP010000144.1 GCA_029379285.1 Rhizonema sp. PD38 | reverse complement strand
ATATTTTATAGTGAAGATTTAGAAGTTGATGGAGTGATTCAATATTCTACTATCGAAAATATTTGGGTAGCTGTTATTAAGTGGGATAATATTAGAGAAGAAAAAAACGTATTAGTTCAGGAGATTACTTCCGAACCAGTGGCGGTTTTCAATGAGCATTCTTCTAAATGTAATTAAGCCTCTGACATGCAAGGGCAGACTGGTAAACTATCTTTGATATGGATAATAGTATTGTGAACTCGCTGGTGGATACTGATAACCAGTCATCGGTAAAGTGTTTCCTACAGCGTTAGGTAGAGGAGGATTCATGATTGGGGCAGGATAACCAGTCATCGGTAAAGTGTTTCCTACAGCGTTAGGTAGAGGAGGATTCATGATTGGGGCAGGATAACCAGTCATCGGTAAAGTGTTTCCTACAGCGTTAGGTAGAGGAGGATTCATGATTGGGGCAGGATAACCAGTCATCGGTAAAGTGTTTCCTACAGCGTTAGGTAGAGGAGGATTCATGATTGGGGCAGGATAACCAGTCATCGGTAAAGTGTTTCCTACAGCGTTAGGTAGAGGAGGATTCATGATTGGGGCAGGATAACCAGTCATCGGTAAAGTGTTTCCTACAGCGTTAGGTAGAGGAGGATTCATGATTGGGGCAGGATAACCAGTCATCGGTAAAGTGTTTCCTACAGCGTTAGGTAGAGGAGGATTCATGATTGGGGCAGGATAACCAGTCATCGGTAGAGTGTTTCCTACAGCGTTAGGTAGAGGAGGATTCATGACTGGTGGAGACTGATAACTAGTCGTCGGCACAGACGTTTTTGTAGTGTTGGGTACGGGCGCAGTTGGACTAAACTGTTGGTAAGTTGTACGAGAAGTAGCGTTGGGTGCGGTAGCAGTTGGATTATACTGTTGGTAAGTTGTACGAGAAGTAGCGTTGGGTGCGGTAGCAGTTGGATTATACTGTTGGTAAGTTACACGAGAAATTGAGCTAATAAGTTTTTCGGCACGGGAGTCGTTATTGGAGCGTTGTACCATAACAGAGATTATGTAGCGTTTACCTGTCGGCAGCTCGACTAAACCTACATCTGCCAGCATTGTATTTATATCGCCAGTTTTATGAGCAATTGTTGCGCCCGAACCTAAACCGGATGGTAACATTTGGTTCCTGATAGTGCGGCGCATAATAGATAAGATGCGATCGCTCGATGACTGACTTACCAAATTCCCTTTACTCACCTGCGCTATCAAACTCCCTAACTCTTTTGGAGTAGTGCTATTTGTCCCTTGTAAATCGGGAAGTAAGTTACGAATAGCTGTAGTTGTCAACCCCCAACTACGGAAACGCTCATTCAGAGCTTGAATTCCCCCTAGGCGACTAATCAGCATGTTTGCTGCTGTGTTGTCGCTAACCGCCATCATTTTATTTGCAACTTCCTGCGCTGTCAACTGGGTTCCCACAGGTTGGTATTGTAGAACGCCCGATCCACCTGCTACCATCTCCCGCCCGATGGTTAGTGTTTCGTCCAAACGGATTTTACCAGCATCAACATCTTGGAAAAAGGCAATCAGAATCGGAATTTTAATCGTGCTTGCAGCTGGAAAAGCAGAGGAGGCATTTAGATCCACGTAAGAGCCACTCTCTAATTCTACGAAGAAAACACCTGGTACAAGATTTGGATTGCTACCCGCCAGATTTTGTATAGTAGTTTTTAAAGGAATATTTTCCTGTGATAGGAATACTGTGGGTTGAGGTGTTGGAGTAGATTGTTGCTGTGTTTGCTCGATTGCTGGAATTGATTGTGACTCTGCTGTGGTGATGCGACTAGCTGGATCTAATACTGACAACATCGTACCAACGATCGCACCAATCCCAACTCCTACAATCAACAACCGTATAGCATACAAAATGGTTCTTGCCATCGGTTTTAACCGCTTTGTTCGGGGGCGGTTAGTTTTTTTGCCTAATACTTGCTTTTTTACCTGTCTTATGTTTGATTTTATAGTCTTGGGGTTGACAGACGGAATTCTCCCTGGCTTCACAGTGTTGGGATTGAAAGGTGGAATCTTACCCTTGGTTGAAACGCTTCCCCCTCTTGGCTTATTTGTGTTACTTGCCACTTTTTTACCCAAGTTTTCTACAGGTACTGGTTGTTTGGCGATCGCTTTTACTTTATTCTGTCTCTGACCGAAGTTTTTGGGTTTACGCCGAGATAAAGCTGTTACGGGGGGTCGCGTTCGCATAAAATCAAAAGTGTATAATCTAAACTATTATGTATAAAAAAATCCAAGTAAATACTAATTCAAAATGCGGAAATTTGTGTACTATATCTCGAATTGGTCTAGATCGAACTATAGTGCCACCTCCATCTTTACTCCCAGCACCCTACTTCAATTATTACGAATTATTTTAACTCCCCCCACCAAAATTTACTTCTATCGTTAAGTCAATGACTTTTGAGTGTTTAGTCTAAGCCATAATAAGCGAGTTTTGGGATCAGGGCGCGTCCACAGCTATTAGAACCATTACCACCACTCCATAAAGTATCGTAATTGCGCTTGCTACCTTTACAAATCTATAGACTGAATGCTTACATGATTGTGCCGATAGTAAACAACGACTTACGACTTTTCATGATTGTTTGGGTTGGCAATTACCCACTCTACCTGCCGCAGAATACCCCTTAACATAGCGACTTCTCGAGTTTGTAATTGAGTGCGATTATACAATTGTCGAAATTTCTCCATCCGACTCGCGGCTGTATGGGGATAAAGATAGCCAATATCAAGCAGTAAAGATTCTAATTGCTGGTAATATGCTTCCAAAACATCTAACGGTGCCGATTCATAGCCTGAGTGTCTGGATAACGCAGAAATTTCTTCATCTGCATTCGCCATTTTATTCAACAAAACCGTATTATCTGTTGAATGTATCTCTACACCTTGCGCGAGTTCATAACAGCAGATTGCCACAGCAGTAGCCAGATTTAGCGATGAATAGCTAGAACTTGTGGGAATATTAACAAACCGTTGAGCATAGTTGAGTTCTTCATTACTTAACCCCCTATCTTCGCGACCAAAAATGAGTGCTGCAGGTTGTTGTGGTTCCTCTAGCAACCAAGGTAAGGCTGTGCGAGGGCTTAAGAGTGGTGTTTCCCAATCACGAATACGCGCAGTTGTGGCGATCGCCCGCGTACATCCTTGTAGTGCTTCTGGCAAAGTGTTCACCAACACAGCCGACTCCAAAATATCTTTGGCATGAACTGCCATCTTTTGAGCTTCTACCCCCAAATGGTCACATTGAGGGTTGACTAACACCAGATGATTTAACCCAAAATTCTTCATCACCCGTGCTACAGAACCTACATTAATTGGACCCGCTGACTCTACTAATATAATTTTTACCCAGTCTAATGCCATTTGTTGCTACTCATGCACTCTCTAATATTAAGTTATCGTCAGCTGGCAAACCATGAGCTTGAATAACTCTTCTTAGCTACACCATTTTTAAGGGCGAACAGACGTACCCTTCGGTAACGCCGTGCATGCGAACGCCCCTACTGGAAAATTACTGTAAGATTCGGTTCAAAGCTCTCGTGGTAGCCATAAGTCTTTTGTTTAGAGTAAAGCTAATTTTCTTCAAAGCTCTTGAGATTGTACGGAGCGCGAAGCTCGCTCTTCGGCAATCGCTCTCAATGATGAACTCTTTCAACCGCTGATTTCTCCTGTTATAATGCAAAGTATTATATTGCATTTAGAAACTGTTTATGAGTACAACAAGCTTCCGTCTTGACGATGAGCTAGAAAAGAAGCTCGAAGTAACCGCAGATCGTCTACAGCGTACGAAAGGATGGATAATCAACGATGCGCTCCGCCAGTACATCATGCGTGAGGAGCAGAAGCTTAGGATGCTGGAACAGACTGAGGATGCGATCGCTGATATTGAAGCTAATCGGATTGTTTCTGGTGAAGAGGTGATGAAATGGCTTGAAACTTGGGGAAGCCAGAATGAAGCCCAGGCTCCCAAGGTATGAAGCTCGAATTCTCAGAAAGTGCAGTACATGATTTGATCCGACTACGTGAGTTCATTGCGAAGAACAATCCACAAGCTGCAGAGCATATTTCACTACGACTCAGGCAAGCTATAGGAAAGCTTGTGCTTCATCCCGATATTGGGCGTCTTTTGCCTGAGATTGAAAATGTGCGTGAGCTGATCGCTGGAAAGTACGTTGTTCGTTACCTAATCGAAGGTGATACGCTCTTTGTTCTTCGGATCTGGCACGGCAAGGAACATCGCTCAATTTAATTTTGACCGAAAACTACATGGCTTACCCCATGCCTTGAGTACTGCCGTTCCACATCTCACTTCCTCGATAGGACTAAGAAGGGGCGCGAAGGCATCAACTAGCTACGACGGTTTTCGCGTTGCCTGTGGGGTTGAGAAGATTTTTCCATAGCCCTTTATTCTTTTTCTTTTTTCCTTTTCTTCAGTCTCATGGCGGAGCGATTTTTTAGCAAAATCAACCATCACCATTTTGAAAGAGAGAAGTTTTTCAGAAAATATTTCGGTTGCGTCATGACGACGTAAGGACGCGACCGAAATATCTAAGAGTTGATTGACAATTAGCCATTAACCATCAACAATCTTCAATAAAACTTCTAAGAGTGCCAGGAATGCCAAATAATGTGAAGCGCAAATCCCGCAGCCAATCAAAGGGAACGTCCATCGGTTTACTGGTGATAATTTTGGCGTGGAGTTTAGCTATGGGGTGGCTACTCGCTTTCTTCATAAATGCTCAAGCTGCCACTCTTTCCTCTGAAATTGGTACAGTTGACACTGTGCCTACAAAGTATCAATTAGGACAAGAAATTTATTTAGAAAACTGCTCCAAGTGTCACATTGCCATACCACCAGCTGTTTTGCCCACCCAAACGTGGAAAGATCTTTTGGAAGATCAGCAACACTATGGGGTACAGCTAAAGCCTTTATTCGATCCACCACGCACTCTACTATGGAGGTATATGGTGAATTACTCTCGTCTTCTGCAAAAAGACGAACAAACACCCTATCGCGTCACCAGTTCGCGTTATTTTAAAGCTTTGCATCCTAGAGTCAAGTTGCCCAATCCTGTCCAAATTGGCAGTTGTGTTACTTGTCATCCCAGTGCCGCAGAATTTAACTTCCGTCGTCTCACTAAAGAGTGGGAGAATTCGCCATGAGGGGGGAGTGGGAGTGCCCTAGGCTAATTATAGAGCGCCTCATCCAACACCTCCCCTATTCTCTACTCCCCTTTCGCTTGTTGGGCGATCGCTACTTGGGTTTTCCTGCCTCATCTCGAGGTGAAATGATACTATGAAGACAGTCCAAATATAAGCTAAGAGTTAAAAGCAATCATTTAATTAAGTTGTTCCTAAGCTAATTGCAATCTCTGACCCTTTCACAATGACAAAGGCTTGGTTTGATTAAATGTTTATAATATCATCCCAAACCTTTCATCCTCATTCCCCTAGATTCTGTTGAATAACCTGCCATGCTAAAAAATTTGTTGGGCGATCCCAACGCTCGTAAACTTAAAAGATACCAACATTACATTACTGACATTAACCTCTTCGAGGAACAAGTCAAAGCCCTCTCGGATGATGAACTCAAGGGCAAAACAGCAGAGTTTAAACAGCGTCTCAGTAAAGGCGAAACTCTAGACGACATCCTGCCAGAAGCCTTCGCTGTAGTCAGGGAATCAGGACGACGAGTGTTAGGGTTGCGGCACTTTGACGTACAAATGTTAGGTGGTGTTATTTTACACACAGGGCAAATTGCTGAAATGAAAACTGGTGAGGGAAAGACTCTCGTCGCTACCTTACCTAGTTACTTAAATGCCCTCACTGGTAAAGGTGTCCACGTGATCACCGTCAACGATTATCTGGCACGTCGCGACGCGGAATGGATGGGACAGGTACACCGCTTCTTGGGTTTAACTGTTGGTCTCATTCAGCAAACCATGACACCAGCTGAGCGCCAAAAAAACTATGCCTGTGATATTACTTATGTCACGAACAGCGAGGTAGGTTTTGACTACCTACGTGACAATATGGCAACGGATATCAAAGATGTGGTGCAGCGCCCTTTCAACTACTGCGTTATTGACGAAGTAGACTCAATCTTAGTTGATGAAGCGCGGACGCCCTTGATTATTTCCGGACAGGTGGAACGACCAACGGAAAAATACTTAAAAGCAGCCGAAATGGCAGCAAGACTGAAAAAAGATGAGCATTACGAAGTCGATGAAAAAGCGCGTAACGTGCTTTTGACAGATGAGGGTTTTGCTGAAGCAGAACAGCTTTTGGAAGTCACCGATTTATTTGACCCAGAAGACCCTTGGGCACACTTTGTGTTCAATGCTATCAAAGCTAAAGAACTTTTCCTCAAAGACGTAAACTACATTGTTCGCAATGGGGAAGTTGTGATCGTAGACGAATTTACAGGTAGGGTTCTTCCCGGACGGCGTTGGAGTGACGGTTTGCATCAAGCAATTGAGGCAAAAGAAGGCGAAGAAATTCAGCCAGAAACTCAAACTCTGGCAACGATTACCTATCAAAACATGTTCTTGCTGTATCCAAAACTGGGCGGAATGACTGGAACAGCAAAGACGGAAGAAGCAGAGTTTGAAAAAATTTACAAACTCGAAGTCGCGGTGATTCCTACCAACAGAATCAGGAGACGGCAAGATGTCTCTGATATGGTCTTTAAGACGGAAGTTGGTAAGTGGAAATCTATCGCCCGTGAATGTGCTGAAATGCACCAGGCGGGTAGACCAGTTCTCGTAGGAACCACTAGTGTAGAAAAATCAGAATACCTCAGTCAACTCCTCAAGCAGGAGGGAATTCCCCACGAATTACTGAACGCTAGACCCGAGAACGTAGAACGAGAAGCAGAGATTGTAGCCCAAGCCGGACGCAAAGGGGCGCTGACAATTGCTACAAACATGGCAGGTCGTGGTACTGACATTATCTTGGGTGGGAATTCGGAATACATGGCGCGTCTGAAACTGCGGGAATTCTTTATGCCCCGGATTGTCAAGCCGGAAGACGAAGATACTTTCGGCATCCACAGATCTGCTGGGTTACCTGCGGCAACCGGGAGCGGCCAAGGTTTTGTTCCTGGGAAAAAAGTGAAAACTTGGAAGGCTTCACCACAAGTTTTCCCCATACAGGTGACGAAAGAGGCAGAACAATTGCTGAAAACAGCAGTAGATTCGGCAGTGCGTGAGTATGGTGAACGCAGCTTATCAGAATTGGAAGCAGAAGACAAAGTCGCAGTGGCAGCAGAAAAAGCGCCAACAGATGACCCAGTTATTCAGAAATTGCGGGAAGCTTACAAGCGCCTCAAGCATGAGTACGAACAGTTTACCGACCAGGAACACGAAGAGGTGGTGGGATTAGGCGGCTTGCACGTCATCGGGACAGAACGCCACGAGTCACGGCGGATTGACAACCAGTTACGGGGACGTGCCGGACGCCAAGGTGACCCTGGTTCGACAAGGTTTTTCCTAAGTTTAGAGGACAACTTACTGCGGATTTTTGGTGGCGATCGCGTAGCCCGCTTAATGGACGCCTTTCATGTCGAAGAAGATATGCCCATCGAATCTGGAATGCTTACCCGTAGTTTGGAAGGCGCACAGAGAAAGGTGGAAACATACTACTACGACATCCGCAAGCAGGTGTTTGAGTACGACGAGGTGATGAATAACCAGCGTCGTGCTATCTACGCCGAACGCGGTCGGGTGCTCAAAGGAGAAGATTTGAAAGAACAGGTGATCAAGTACGCAGAAAAAACGATGGATGATATCGTTGACTATTATATCAACCCAGAATTACCCCCTGAAGAGTGGGAATTAGATAAGTTGGTTGAAAAAGTCAAAGAGTTTGTCTATCTGCTGGCGGATATGCAGTCCAATCAGTTAGAAGATATGTCCGTTAGCGAGATCAAAGCTTTCCTCCACGAACAGGTGCGAATTGCCTACGACCATAAGGAAGCACAGATCGATCAAATTCAACCAGGACTCATGCGACAGGCAGAAAGATTCTTTATCTTACAACGGATTGATACCCTCTGGCGAGAACACCTGCAACAAATGGACGCTCTGCGCGAATCTGTAGGACTGCGCGGTTATGGTCAGAAAGACCCACTGATTGAGTATAAGAGCGAAGGATACGAATTATTCTTGGATATGATGACCAACATAAGACGTGATGTGGTATACTCTCTATTCCAGTTTCAACCGCAACCCCAGCCCGTGATGCAAACATCATCTGAGATGGTTTAGCTTAAACAAAAACAAGTCCCATATCTGACCCAAAGTCATCTATAACTCATAAATAATCTTACACAACAACAACGATTATTTATGAGTTCTTTTTATTAAGAGATATTATTTCTAACAGTACCCATTACATGTTGAGATGTCATCGTAGATCAGTTATGCAGTAATTGATTGAGACTGTATTTGCGATATTTCCAAAACTCTTTCAAACCAATCTTCTGCTTGCTGGATCGCTTTACTTTTTTCTGTGGAATCGAACCAAATTTTTTCCCAATTAAACAGCCAGCGAGTCAACACACGTCCTAAATCAACCAATTCTGCGGCTTGGTCAATATCTAAGAGTACCATATCTGGAACAGTCCACTCGATAAAATACCTGCTTTCCTTAGCAAGATTGAGTATCAATTCCTGATGCGATCCCTCAACGCATAAGTTTTTAATTTGAGATAAATTCTCCGCCAACTGATGCAGGCGAGTAGGGATATCATTTTTTGCAAAACTTTGCTGCTTTAAGATAAAGTCTGTCATAAATTTACCAAGAACTTGATAATGATTTGAGCCACCCTTTCTCTAATATTACGATCTAGTACTTCCATTGAACGATTTTGACGGGGACGAAGATTGACAATCGATTCGTAAATAATTTTCTGATTCGCAGGCATGAAGCTAGCACCCCAAATATTTTCTTGCCTGCTACCATCACCTAATAAAACCTGTTCACAATCATAATGCGCCTCTCCACCCCCAACCAATACTCGACGCTCAATATCGATTGCAGTTTTAATGTAGAACTTATGTTCCTCAAGCATTTGCTCTATTTGTTTGTCAGTTGCAGGAGTACGTAGCAATAAAATCAATTGGTTCTCCTTTGTCTTAACCGAAAAGTGACATACTCCCTTACCAAATCAAAGATTTTGGTGTGCGGACTCCCGCCTACTTAGCTAGATGCAAAGTCTACATTTACCATTCTGTAGTACGTGAAAGAGTTAAGCAAGCAATTAATGGTGGTTCCTTAAGAGTTGACCAAGAAGCTAATATAAGATTAATTTACTCCAGATAAGTACAATGAGACGATAGCTTACTTGTTGCCAAAAAGGTAAATTTTGATACCTATATTTTTGCTCCGCCATTAACAACAATGTGTTGCCCTGTAATCCAACGAGCTTCTTCACTGGCTAAAAATGCTACAACATCTGCAATGTCTTGGGCTTGTCCAATGCGACCAATGGGCGAACTCGCGGCAGCTTCCTCTCTCCTCTCTTGGGGTAAATTGTCAAACATACCAGGACTAGTGGGACCAGGTAGAACGCTGTTAACTGTGATACCTCGTTCTCCAATCTCTTGAGCAAGAATTTCTGTGAACAGTTTGGGAGCAGCTTTGCTAGCGGCGTAAACAGCAATACCCGGACTGGGATAAACGCTTGTTGAGGAAGAAATAGTGATAATTCGTCCATTGTTCTTCATGTGTCGTGCCGCTTCTTGCAATGCAAAGAGGACTCCTCGGACATTGACTGCAAACATGCTATCAAAGTCTTCTTCGGTAACTTCTACGATCGCTCCACCTCTAGCAATGCCTGCATTATTGACTAGAATGTCGAGTTGGCCTAGCTTGTTGATCGTTTCTTGAAATAGGTGGCGGATATCGGCAACCTGACTTATATCCGCTTGAACAGAAAGTGCTTTTCCGCCTTTAGATTCAATGTCTCTCACAAGTTCATTGGCTGCCTCGGCACTTTGTCCATAATTGATTGCAACTGCTGCACCATCTTGAGCAAGGCGTTGTGCGATCGCTCGACCAATACCACGGGAAGCACCTGTAATAATTGCTACTTTACCAGTAAGACTTGCCATAATCTGAACTATTGTTGAGAACAATCTCATGCTAAAGAACTTAATCTTTTCTCGTTTTCCAGTTCTTGCTGAAAATATCGTGCTCTTGCTAAAACTTTAAATAACAGTAAAATTAAGCAAGCTAAGAATTCATCATTTCTTCTGCTGTGCGAATTATTTATACATGTCCCTATATGCTTTTGGCGCTATTCCTACAACCTTGCGAAACACGGCTGAGAAATGACTCTGATTTTTAAATCCCACTTGCTGACTGACATCAATCACTTCTAAATCTTGAGTTGTCAGCAGTTGCTTTGCCTTATCTATCCTTAAGTGCGTCACAAACTGATGTGGGGATGTGCCAGTAGATTGTTTGAATAATCGTGCAAAGTGAAAAGGACTCATCTGTACAACAGATGCCAAGTTAGTCAAAGAAATTTCCTGATTGAGATGATTGATGATGTAATCAATCGCTTGCCTTAATTTGTACTTTGGTAGCCCATCTGTATAATTTACAACCGTCTGCTTTGACGTAGTATAGTGCCTGATTAAGTGAAAGGAGAGTGCATGTGCCATACTATCAGCATAGAGGCGACTGCCTAATTCACCAGATTGCAGATCTGTTTTCAGCGCCAGCCCAATTTGATGAATCAGAGGATCTTCCGAAGAGAATTGGGGCACTAATTCAAGAGAAACATTATCAGTCAACTCGAGAGCAGCACGATCTAAAAATGTTGGCTCTAAACTTAGGAGAACAAACTCGGCATGGCGATTGCAGTTTGCCCGATGCTGTACATGGGCGGGAATAATAGTGCAGTTGCCTACTGTGAGATGTTCTGAAAGGAAGCAACCATCAAACGCATGTTCCACAATCACCGAATCACTAAGACAAATACAAACTAAGTGCTGTTCCAAGAAGTGTTCGGGAATACTGAGTGGCGCTTGGCGGTGATATTCTAGATGAATGTTATCCCATCCTGCCTTGTGGCTTGACAGCAACGGTATACGAGGCAGGATTTGCTCAGAAGCTTTTTCTTGATGAAAATCGATAGCTAAAGATTGCTTTGGCACAATTATTTACGGGCGTTGCAGTTTCCGACAAGATCATAAACCGTAATGACCTATGTTTAATTACACCCCTCTACTTACTGTTTATTTAAAATCCTGATTGTAAAAGAGAGATTTGCGCTCTTCAACTCCAACAGTATCTTTTTGGTAAGTATATGACTTTTAAGTGCGTACTTTTCATTTTATATGAACAAACATTAGAATTAAGTAAGAAATAAATAAGAGCGATCGCATTCACTTAAGTTAAGCGATTTACCAATCATAGCTGAAATAAATTTGTAAACAGGCAATATCCTTTTATCTTGATGGTACTTGAAATTCAAATTGAAGGGCATATTGTAATGACTCAAAACGAAAAAAGATAATTGATATTGCTACAGAAGAGTAAAACAGAGGAGAAATCTAATGGCTGAAAATACCGTAACTAACCTAATTCATGATAGAAATTCACGTGGCCGTACCAAGATAGGCTGGCTCGATAGTTACCACACATTCTCCTTTGGTGATTTTTACGATCCAAACCGCATGGGATTTCGCGCTCTACGGGTGATTAATGATGACCGCGTTGTTCCTGGTGCTGGGTTCTCTACCCATGGTCATCGGGATATGGAAATCTTCACATACGTTTTGTCAGGTGCGCTAGAGCATAAAGATAGTTTAGGAACTGGTTCCATTATTCGTCCAGGTGAAGCACAAATTATGAGTGCTGGTACTGGAATTATGCACAGCGAATTTAATCATTCTAAAACCGAGCCAGTCCATTTATTACAAATTTGGATTCTTCCTAACAGAAAAGGAATAGAACCAAGATATGACCAAAAAGCTTTTCCTCTTGAAGAAAGGAGCGGTCAACTACGTTTAATTGCCGCCAACGATGGTCGTGATGGTGCTGTACAAATCAACCAAGACGTTGACTTATACACGTCTGTATTAGAACCAGGTGATGTGGTTAATTACCAAGTTAAGCCAAATCGCTATGCTTGGTTGCAAATGGCTCAAGGCATCGCCAGCTTAAATGGTGAGGAACTTAGAGCAGGCGATGGAGTGCAAGTCAGTGGAGAAGAACAACTAGAAATCAGCACTGACATTGGTGCGGAAATCTTACTTTTCGATCTGGCATGATTACTCCCTTCCCGCTCTTACGAATACCGATTAAAAACCGCCTTAGCGCAGCCATGCCCGAAGGGCTTTAGACAAGGGCAGTGCGTTGGGCGGCTCTGCCGACT
>JAQYWP010001027.1 GCA_029379285.1 Rhizonema sp. PD38 | reverse complement strand
TCTTTAATTCTCTAAGTACTTTTTTCTGAGCCTGAGCTTTTAGTCCAAACTCCAGAACGTCATCACAAGTGATTCAACATTTTTAAAATTGTTTCCCGAACGTCAACCTAATCAGATAGAAGTCGGTTTAATCAAGCTCAAACCAGGTTTTGAACCGAGTAAAGTCCAAGCACAACTTGCCAAACAATTGTCAACAGATGTACGAGTTTTAACACCACTCGGTTTTGCGGGGGTGGAAAAGTACTACTGGGAAAGCCAAGGGACAATTGGATTTATTTTTGGACTCGGTGTGATTGTGGGATTTATCGTCGGAATCGTGATTGTGTACCAGATTCTTTACAGTGATGTTTCTAACCATTTACCTGAGTATGCCACGTTGAAAGCAATGGGATATAGTGACGGCTATCTTTTGAGTGTTTTGTTTCAAGAAGCATTACTTTTAGCAGCATTGGGTTATGTGCCTGGATTTTTGATTGCGATCGCACTCTACCAGGTGACATATGCCGCAACTTTACTCCCTATTGCCATGACACTTGCACGTGCCATGACTGTGTTTATCATAACAATAGTCATGTGTACCTTTTCTGGCGCAGTGGCGATGTACAATTTTGCTAGTGACTCACGATAACCGTATTCTTGATATAGCTGATCGCATCATATATATGGAAGATGGTCATCTGATCAACGATGGCGTAGATGCTGGTGCGAAAATGGGTTAGTTGCTGATTGCATCGGTTTAGACATTTAGGTATCAGTTTATAACCAATTCTTTAAACTGAATCCTTCTACTCTCTGCAAATCAGAATCATTAGAAACTAAAATTAAACCGCGTGTAATTGCTGTAGCAGCTATCAATACATCAGCATCTTACATTGGTGTGCCTTTTACTTTTAAATCAGCATAAATTTTGCAGGCTTGTTCGATAATGTCTACTATATTATCTAAAAATAAAAATTCATATTTTTGGAAGAAAATATCAAAGTCAGCTAGTTGTTTTTTAGCATTTACAGCAATTTAACCTCTTTTGATCTTGTAATAAGTTATGCAACTAATAAAAACTTCTTCTCCTAGACTAGTTACCTCCTCCAGCTTAGCTTCTAGAACTATATTTTTTTTCAAGATATAACTTACAATGGGGAGCATCCCATTTTTGCAGAAATACCGATTCATGAGTGTATTATGGGGAGAACACAATACTGACTTAAAGCATAGTCTTGACCTCCGAAGAAAAAGAACGGTTACAAGCAGCAGTAAAAGAAATCGCGGCAATCCTGTATAAAAATACATCACCATCCGAGTTAGAGACTTTGGAAGAAATAGAAAAAACAGTGCGATAGCGAAGCGCTGCCGCCTTGCGGCGGATCGCAGATGCTGGAGTACATCAGTCCCGAAATCGCCTTTTTTTTATCGAACAAACGACAGGTACAAATAAAGGACGACCCAGACAAATCACGCATTTGTGTAGGGAAGTTGCCGATCACAGAAAAGCAAGCGCAAAAATTGGGGCTGGAGCCGAGAAATCACCTAAGTCCAGTATTAGAGAAATGTAGCGATTTAGGCTGTGTGCGAATGAGTCTTACCAAAATGCCGAGTTGGAACTCGAAGCATTAACGGGGGTGAAAATGGGACATAGCACACTACACCGACTGGTGAGCAGACAGGATCTGCCTGTACCATCCTCTTTGCAAGCGATTTCCGAAGTGAGTCTGGACGGGGGTAAGGTACGGTTACGAACGCCAAAAGGACTTGAATGTGAGTGGCGCGATTATAAAGCGGTACGCTTAGGCGGAATTTATTACGGCGCTTTTTTTGGGGATCATCAATCCCTCTTGGATTGGGTTAACTCACAAAAGCTAGTCACCCCATTAGTATGCTTGGGAGATGGACATGACGGTGTGTGGAAATTGTTTACTGAAATCAGCAGTTCCTCGACCCGACTGGAAATCCTGGATTGGTATCATTTACGGGAAAACCTCCACAAAGTTGGTGGTTCTCTCAAGCGACTCAAGCAAGCAGAAAACTTACTATGGATTGGTGAAGTAGATGCTACGATGCCGCGTTAGCGAAGCGGTAGCGAGTATTCGAGCGTCAGCGCGGCTTGCCCCTTCGGGCTCGCTTTGTTTATTGATTTAGCGAAAAAACAGGCAAAGAATTTTTGTGCATATTTGAACAAGCATCGAAGTCGGATTATCAATTACGGCTATTATCAGGCGGAACAGATTTGCTCTATTGGTTCTGGATCTGTAGAGTCTGCTATTAAACAAATCGGTCTGAGGTTGAAACTTTCCGGTGCTCAGTGGAATCCTGTCAATGTGCCTTCCATACTACAAATTCGCGCTCGCCTACCTCAATGGTCAACTTGCTATCTAATGTTTTTGCAAAAATGGGATGCTCCCAAGCAGGGGGAGGTAATGTTTTAAAAGTTCAGTCAACTTATGGTGATGTGAATAAAGTTTTAAACGTCAATAAATTGGCAGTGTCTTGGAACCGCTCCATTGAGCGAGAACCACCACTAACTTTTCTTTTTGTTACAGCTAGACGTAGCGTTCGCGAAGCGTCTCGAAGAGAAGCGTGTCCGAAGGACTCTCGCTCTGCCAAGTTATTATCAGGAGGTACCTCTGGGTGATCTAGAAAAGACCACCATTGGTGTGCTTTCTGTTGTAACGAGCGTAAAAGCTTACCAGCTTTTCCTCCTGCTTTACCAATCCATTCGCTGATCGAGGACTCAACTTTTGCTTTAAATTCAGACGCCCAACTAAAGAATTCCTGTGAGGGGGGTACGGGATAGGGCTTATGGAATACAACTGAGAACCGCTATAATCCACTCAGGACTCAGAACTATTCACAGAAAGCTTCGGGAGAGGCGTCTGCACTTTCGATGTATTGGCCATCTAGAAGAAAAGTTCCTTTAGCAAAACGCACACCCCAATATTCTTTGGGGCGACGATCAATAACTGTACCTTCTTCACCAAGATAAATTACATCGGGAGGGCGCAGCATGGGTATAGGATCAGCTGTTTTGACATAGGGTGGTAACGCCACAACGCGGACTTTAGCACCAATAACAAATTCTTTGGACATCTTTAAAAAGTTAGGATTTATAAATCAACCTTAATTGAAAACTCCTAGTTTTTACTAGTACATGAGGCGGGTAAAGAAAGTTAACATTTAGAATTGCTCTTTGAAATTGCTCTTAAGCTTGCATCTCAAGCTTTTCTAATTTTCCCCTTTCTTCTGACTCTTTATACTAGAGGGCTTAGTCAATTTTTTATTTAAGTTTACCCGTTTGCAGCTTCATATATGTGTAGAGGTATATGGGAGCATGGGAGCGAGTATAACTATATAAGTTAATAATATATAAAAAAGGTGGGTAAAAATACCCACCAAAAGCGATGAGGAACTCTCGAAGTTGGGAGAATCTACTGATTATTTTGGTGGCGACGAGAATGCATATTCTCCCGGTATTGATCTAATTGCTGCTTTTGTTGG
>JAQYWP010001026.1 GCA_029379285.1 Rhizonema sp. PD38 | reverse complement strand
AAAGTACTGTTATGATAAGACCCAAGAAGCCATTAATGTTTACTGTACAAACGATTCCAAGCATCCAGGCGTACAGGTCGTCTATAAACAAGGATCGGTAAATCTTGCTGGTGATGTGTGGTTGTTGCAACGCGATCCCCATCCTCAGTTTCCCAAATACCAAATCGATCCCTTTGAGGCTCGGCAATTGTTTAAGGCAAAAGGCTGGAAAACTATTGTCGGCTTCCAAACTCGTAACCCAATTCACCGCGCTCATGAATATATTCAAAAGTGCGCGATGGAAATTGTGGATGGTCTATTCTTACATCCGTTAGTAGGCGCAACGAAAGACGATGATATTCCTGCCGATGTCCGAATGCGCTGCTATGAAATCTTAATGGAAAAATACTACCCTAATGACCGAGTGATTTTAGCAATTAATCCTTCAGCGATGCGTTATGCTGGTCCGAGAGAGGCAATTTTCCATGCCCTCATTCGCAAAAACTACGGCTGTACTCACTTTATTGTGGGAAGGGATCATGCTGGGGTAGGTAGCTACTACGGCACTTACGATGCTCAGTATATATTCAATGAGTTTCAGCCAGAAGAATTGGGCATTGTGCCAATGATGTTTGAACATGCCTTTTACTGTCTGCGGACTCAACAAATGGCAACGAGTAAAACGAGTCCTAGCATCCCAGAGGAGCGCATTCACCTGTCGGGAACAAAAGTGCGGGAAATGCTTCGTAATGGTCAGGTACCTCCACCTGAATTTTCACGTCCGGAGGTGGCAGCAGAGTTAGCACGAGCAATGCAGGTGCCCGTCAGTTATGAAATTTGAACGCGCCCGATCAGTGTATGCGAACCTCTGCAAATGGCGACTATGTAAAACGAGTCCCAGCATATGATTGAGGAACGCATTCATTTGTCGGGAACAAAAGTGCGGGAAATGCTTCCTAACGCTTAAGTACTTCTACCTGAATTTTCGAGTTACCAGGTGCCAGAGTTAGCACGGGCAATGCAAGTGCTAGTATATGCCAAAAAAAAGTTCAGTACAAATAGTATAAAATTTTGCTTTACACTACAGACCCAAGACCTTTAAGCTGATATCTGGTGGACTGGGCTGGTAGCTAATTATGAAGCGACGGACATTTTTACAAAGGTTAAGCTCCATTCTCGCGGTATTGGGTGTCACTGAAGCTGAATGGTTGACTTTAGGAAGTCGCTATTACCAAGCTTTGGCACAATCACAATTGCGTAAGTTAGCGTTGTTGGTAGGTATCAATCAATATCCGCAACCAGCCCTCACTGGTTGTCTGATGGACGTGGAACTGCAAAGGGAACTTTTAATTCACCGCTTTGGTTTCAAATCGTCTGATATTCTGTGTTTGACTAACGAACAAGCGACTAGGGAATCGATTGAGACAGCTTTTTTGGAGCATCTTGTCAAGGTTGCTGGCTCTGATGATATGGTAGTCTTCCACTTTAGCGGCTATGGCAGTCGTGTTAAATTGGAAACATTACCTGAGATGCTAAATGCTTTAGTTCCATTTGATTCATATAAAGGCAATAGTGTCAACTATTTATTAGAAGAAACTCTGGAGCAGATGTTGCGAAGTCTGGCGACAAACCGCATCACAGCAGTACTGGATACCAGCTACGACGCTCCTACAAATATCCAGCCCACAGGATTGCGAAGTCGTACACGTCGAACGCCAGCAGAAGCTATTCTAGCAGCAGGGGAACTTGAATTTCAAAAACAACTCCAGCCGAAAGATGGGGTAAATCCGGTTGTGCTGCTGGCAGCTAGCTCTAAATCCCAGCAATTGGCAACAGAAATCCAGTTTTCTGGTTTTAGTGCTGGTTTATTTACTTATGCCTTAACGCAGTACTTATGGGAAGTTATTCCCCCGACAACAATTCAAGTCAGCCTCTCTCATGCAGCAAGTTCTCTACAGCAACTGGGCAGTCAACAGCAGCCAGTATTATCACTTGGGAAAAAAAGTCAACTTAGTCATGCCTTGAAGAGCGATATTTTTCTTCCAGACTCCACCATTGGAGCACAAGGAGTGGTGACAGCAACAGAAGAGGATGGCAAAACAGTTCAATTGTGGTTAGGAGGAATACCTTTACAAGTTCTGGAATACTACGGTGTTAATTCCCAATTCACTCTCCTTAGCCAAGAAAGAACAACAGCACCATTAGTGCTGCGATCACGAATTGGATTAACAGCAAAAGCCCTAGTGTATGGTAATAGCGCGAATTCCCCAAAAGTCGGACAACTCGTTACTGAAGCAGTGCGAGTCTTTGCTCGGAATATTAGTTTAACAGTTGCCCTCGACACCAAATTGGAAAGAATTGAGCGAGTAGATGCCACAAGTGCATTTGCCACAGTTGCCTATGCATCATCGGTAGTAGCAGGGGAACAAGCAGCTGATTATGTGTTTGGTAAGTTGCCAGAAGCAAACAATAAAGACAAAACATCAACACTGGTATCTTCAAGTCGTCGCTATGGTTTATTTACTCTTTCGAGCGAGCTGATTCCCAATACAGATGGGGAATCGGGAGAAGCTGTGAAAGTGGCAGTGCAGCGATTATCGCCGAAACTACAAACCTTATTGGCGGCAAAGTTATGGCGATTAACAGAGAATGAAGGTTCTTCCCGCTTGGGAATCAAGGCAAGTTTAGAAGATCTGAACAGTCTCGTGCCTCGAATACTCATGCAACGAGAAACCTCACGTACTCAACAGGGGGAGAGGAAAATACTGTCTCCGACAGAAAGTATTCTCACCGTTCCAATTGGCAGTCGGATACAGTACCGGGTGCAAAACACGAGCGATCATCCAGTATATATAATGTTATTGGGATTAAATAGTAGTAGAACTGTGATCGGGCTGTGTCCTTGGCAAAAAAACACTCTTCGCGAAAATCCAGAAGCTAAATCACTCCTATTTGATATCATGATTGCTCCTGGAGAAAGCCGCACGATACCACAAACCACTTCTGGTTTTGAATGGGTGGTGCAAGCACCAGCTTCTTTAAGTGAAACCCAACTCATATTTAGCACCACTCCTTTTACCCAAACCCTCGCAGCTTTGGAAACTGCTAAGCATCCCTCAGCAGAACAACATCGCATTCAGCCACTCATCAATCCTTTAGAAATTGCACAAGCCGTTCTCCAGGACTTGCACAATGCCAGCACTAAGGGCGACAATAGTAACACTGTTGATTCCTATACGTTAGATGTGAATAATTGGGCAAGTCTCAGCTTTGTTTATCAAGTCGTGTGAACGAGCAACTTCACTCCCTGAAGTATCGGGCAGCTACTTGAACAACCTCGTCTTAGCTCCGCCTGAAGACGGGGTTGTTCAATTCTAAAGAGATCTCAAGTATCTATAGACTAAGGAAGCGAAAATTAATTATGCGTTCGTTGAAATCCTTGGTAGGGGCGAACAGCTCTTCGGGTTCGCAGTCCCCTACGGAGGGTTTCCCTCCGTAGGGGCTGTCTCACCGTTC
>JAQYWP010000143.1 GCA_029379285.1 Rhizonema sp. PD38 | reverse complement strand
ATTTCGAGTTTGCTGAGGTTGCAAGTAGGATATATTCAAAACGAACAAACTCTTGATATTTTCCAAGATAGCCAGAATCGTATCCGTGCTATGGCAATGATTCATGAAAATCTTTATCAATCAACTGATTTAGCTAGAATTCAACTTTTAGAGTATGTTCAGAATTTAACAAGTAACTTACTCCGCTGTTACAAAGTCGATTGCAATATCAAAATAAATTTAAACATTCATAACTTATTGCTAAGAATAGATACTGCTATTCCTTGTGGATTAATTATTAATGAACTAGTTTCTAACTCTATTAAATATGCTTTTATAGATAGGAGCGAAGGTGAGATTTCTATAAGTTTTTTATTATTGGGAAAGGGAAAGTACTTATTAAGTGTGAGTGATAATGGTGTAGGAATCTCCGAAGATATAGAAATCCGCAAACAGAAATCTCTAGGTTTACAGTTGGTTTGGAATTTAGTAGAGCAATTGGAAGGGACAATTTCATTTCATTCTACCTTAGGAACATTATTTACAATTAATTTTTCAGAACAAAATTAAAGGGGTAAAAATGAAGGCGAGAATTTTAGTTGTTGAAGATGAAAGAATTATTGCTTATGATATCAAATCTTGCCTGGAAAAAGCAGGATATATTGTTCCAACTATTGCTGCTTATGGAGAACGAGCAATTGAAATTGCAGAAGAGTCACAGCCAGATCTAGTTTTGATGGATATTATGCTGAAAGGCAATATGAATGGTATAGAAGCGGCTGAACAGATTATGAATCGCTTTGATATTCCTGTGGTTTATCTGACAGCTTATTCAGATGATAGTACTTTAAAAAGAGCGAAAAATTCTCAACCATTCGGCTATATACTTAAACCTTTTGAAGAAAATCAATTAATTACTACTATTGAAATAGCTTTGAACAAACATCAGACAGAAATGGTAATACGGGCAGATTTAAAAAAAGAAAAACAAATGAGAGAATTTAAGTCTAACTTTGTCTCAATGGTGAGTCATGAATTTCGCAATCCATTAACTACTATTGAAACTTATACTGATTTACTAACAAGTTATGCTCATCAACTAAACGAAGCGAAAAAAAGCGAATATCTTTGTCATATTCAAAATGCTGTTAAACATATGACGGATTTGATGAGTGACGTTTTGCTTATTGGTAAAGCAGAAGTAAATCAATTGATTTTCAATCCCGCGCCTCTAGATGTGGAAAGTTTTTGCAAAGATTTAGTAACAGAAGTACAATTTAGTGCGGGCGATCAACACAACGTCATTTTCACAACGCAAGGGCAGTATGGCGAATTGGAAGAGACTACCTGTCATTCGCGATCGCTAGCGATAAAAACTTTCCTCCCATGTCTAGATGAGAAACTACTGCGGCACATCCTGGGGAACTTGCTGGCAAATGCTGTTAAGTATTCACCTTTCGGTGGCACAGTTCGTTTTGATCTTTTCTTTGTAGAAGGGGAAGTGATGTTCCGCATCCAAGATGAAGGTATTGGTATTCCAGAATACGATCAAGAAGATTTATTTAATTCTTTTCACAGAGGTAGCAATGTTGGCAATATACCAGGGCATGGTTTAGGACTGGCAATTGTTAAACAATACGTAGAGTTGCATCGGGGAGAAATTTCCTTCGCCAGTAAAGTTGGAGTCGGAACAACGTTTATTGTGAGTTTGCCAGTAAAATAGCTATCAGCTATCAGCCGTCGTACCGTCAGCACTCGAGATGACTTGTTTAGATGTACTGACGATTTACATAATTTGTTTGATTGCTGATAGCTGAATGCTTATGAAGAAAGCTTTGCTATTGATTCACCGTTTACCGGAGTATAAAAATTACTCTTCTCGTCCACTTCTGAGGTTCTTGCTAATTCTTCACCTGTAATCAATCTTGCTCGACGACTTCTAGTGAAATAGTGCCAGCCCCACTGAAGCATAACCAGAAGCTTGTTATCAAATTCAATTAAGAAATATATGTGAACCAACAGCCAGAACAGCCACGCTACAAAACCTGTAAACTTAATGAAACCTAAGTCTACCACCGCTGCATTTTGCCCGATGACTGCTAAACTACCTCTGTCTGCATAAGAAAATTGTGGTAATGTCTTACCGTTCATTCGCTGTTTAATCACTGAAGCAACGTATTGTCCTTGCTGCATTGCTACGGGTGCTACACCAGGAAGAGGTTTACCATTTTGATGAGCAAAATGTGCCAAGTCGCCAATCACAAAAATATTGGGATATCCTTTAACACTTAAGTCAGGTTCAACAATAACTCGTCCCGCGCGATCGCACTCAGTATTTGTACATTCTGCGATCGCCTTTCCCAACGACGAAGCTTTCACGCCTGCTGCCCATAATACAGTTTTGGCAGCAATCTTTGTCTCCTGTGAATCTTGTTTAACGGTGACAATGCCATCTTCTATGTTTGTCACAAGTGTGTTTGTCTGAATAGTCACACCCAATCGTTTTAAAGATGCTTCTGCTTCTTTTGACAATTCTGGTGCAAAAGGTGGCAGAATACGATCCAATCCTTCAAGAAGTAACACTTGCGTTTGGGATGTGTCAATGTTACGGAAGTCTTCTTTCATTGTATGATAAGCCAGTTCTGTGATCGCACCTGCTAATTCCACACCAGTAGGCCCACCACCAACAACGACAAAAGTTAACCAAGCACGACGTTTTTCTAAATCAGTTTCCTTTTCTGCTGCTTCAAACGCCATGATGATGCGGCGACGCATTTCTATGGCATCTTCCACAGTCTTTAACCCAGGCGCAGTTTTTTCCCAGTCGTCTTTACCAAAATAGGAATGCTTTGCACCTGTAGCGACGATTAAAGTATCGTAAGAGATTTCTTCTCCATCCATGAAGACGAGTTGTGCTTCTGGATCGATATTTTTCACATGCCCCAGCAGCACTTTTGTATTCTTTCTTTTACTAAGTACGGAGCGTAGTGGGGACGAGACATCAGCTGGTGAAAGTGTTCCTGTCGCAACCTGATAGAGCAGTGGTTGGAATAAATGAAAGTTGCGTTTATCTATAAGAGTAACTTGAATGTTATTGCTGCTCAGTGATTTGGCTGCGTAAAGCCCACCAAAACCACCGCCGACTATGACGACTTGGTGTGATGGCTGATTTGAAACTGCGTTCTTCATTTCTATTTATTTCCTTACACTGACCATTATGTTACTATTCTTAACAAAATTTTACCTAAAGTGTTATAGTGGTTCTGCTTATTTATCACGCTTTCATGATGCTTATTTGAAAGCTTTAGTTTGTGAAGAATTATTAAGAATTAATCCAAGAACGTTTTACCACTTCACAAATAATCCTTAGTTGCGATGGGCTTTGCCGCTGCGCTCCGCGCAATCGCCACAAGAGTCTAGCAATCTGTATCATTTGACACATTGTTTGTAGCTCAAAAGCCCATCTGTGAACACTCCTGCATTTGCTGAGAGTGTTCCAGAAAAATAAATAGCAATAAGGCTTGGGTTCATTCATAGAGTAGTCTCACTCTTGGGAAGATCCCCCAGTGCAAGTTTGCGCGACTACGACTCTTGTTCTAGAATGAACGGCACAAGCATTTATTTCTTGGCAAGTTCATTGCAATCTCAGCCGTCAGTAAGTCGGGGAAGTCGGGTTATGCGATCGCAAAGCTTAGAAGGCATGTTATTCCGTGTACAAGAAGACATATTTACGTATAACCCTATACCTTGACAAAATTCATCTATCCAATTAGATAAACTAGAGGGTTTATGAGTAGGCGAGAGATGAACTTTATTAGGAACGTTATTCTGTTGAGCCTTCATAGGCTGATTTTTACTATCCGATTTGGAAGTCACTGAAACAACCGCTGTGGGCTGGCTTTCATTATCTAACTTGGAAGCAACCGCAATTGATGCTACAGGTTGAGGTTTGTTTTCCGATTTTGAAGCAACCGCAATTGATGCTACAGGTTGGCGATGCCTGTGGCGGGCTTCGCCTACGCAAAGTGTCTCTGGTAGAGACTCGCTGTGAACCTGACTGGCAACTTCCTGACAATCTGATTCTATTAAATGTAACTGCTCTTCAGGATTAAAGTTTAGACCTAAAGCGGCAACAATTTGATCGGGATTGTTATTTAAATCCAATATGAAAGGAAAAATCTCATCAAGCTGAGGTTCCAAAACAGACATAGTCGCCAAAATAAAACCAGATGTCGGACGACGCTGCCCATCATAAGTTCCCCATACTTGAACTTTTGCAAGCCAGGAACGGTTTTTATAGTAGTGATTCACCCACTTCAGTTTTAAAGATTGGCGTAGCTGTTGGATATTCATGGAAGGTATCGCTTTAGTCAACAAGTTTACAGTCCCAAGGTATTAATACATTTAGCTTAAGTCCGTGGTTATACGTATACCTCTAATAGCTGAAGACTGATCGCTACTTAGTATTATTCTTGGGAATGAAACCGATGATAAAGCATCTGAGTTACCCTTTTACCACCTCGCAAATGCTGTTCTACGACTAAAGCCACTTCACTAGGGCGAACACCACTATACCAAACCTTTTCTGGCAACACCAGCACCAAAGGACCATTGCCGCATTGTCCCAAACAACCGCTACCAGTCACCTTCACACCTGGAACCGGCGACGCTTCAAAAGCTTCTAACACCTTCAAAGCACCTTGCTTACGGCAAGTGCGATTTAAACATACGCGGACACAATTGGGAGAAACGGAGTCAGTCATTTGTTAATTGTTATGAACACTCCGACTACATAGTGTAACTAATTTAGCAACAGTCCCTTCGATTTTAACCACTCATGGTTGAAGATGCGTGACTGGTAACGGGAACCGCTATCACATAAAATAGTGACAATAGTATGTCCTGATCCCATTTGGTTTGCTAAAGCAACAGCAGCAGCGACATTGATGCCAGTGGAACCACCCATAAATAAGCCATCTTTTTGTAGCAACTGGTAGACAACCTTTAGAGCGTCTCTGTCATCAATTTGAATAGCATCATCAGCTGGTGCGCCTTCCATATTTGCTGTGATGCGACTGTTGCCAATACCCTCGGTGATAGAAGTGCCCTCCGTGTGAATTTCGCCTGTTTTAATATAACTGTAAAGTCCGCTTCCCATCGGATCGGCGACAACACATTTAATAGCTGGATTCTTTTCTTTCAAGTACATTGCAACACCTGCAAACGTACCACCAGTTCCGGTTGAAGCTACCCAAGCATCAACTTTACCACCTGTCTGCGCCCAAATTTCTGCTCCTGTTGTTTCGTAGTGGGCGCGGCGATTTGCTAAATTGTCAAACTGGTTTGCCCAAATGGCGTTTTCCATTTCATCGGCTATTCTGCCAGATAGTTTGACATAATTGTTAGGGTCTTTGTAAGGCACAGCAGGAACGGGGCAAACTTCTGCACCTAATGCTCTTAAGGCATCCATCTTTTCTTGCGACTGGGTGTCAGGAATAATAATCAGACATTTGTAGCCTTTAGCGTTACAAATATGAGCCAGTCCAATACCAGTATTTCCCGCAGTTCCTTCTACGACTGTCCCACCCGGTTTAAGTAAGCCCTTTTTTTCTGCATCTTCAATAATATAAAGTGCGGCACGATCTTTGACTGAACCACCTGGATTAAGAAATTCTGCCTTAGCGAGGATTTCGCAGCCAGTTTCTTCACTAAAGCTGTTTAAGCGAATCAGGGGTGTATTGCCGACAGTACCAATAAATCCATTTTTAATATCCATTCTGAAGTGACCTTATTTATTTATAATTCTTACTTATGGCAAGTCAGGACATGATCCCAATGAGGCTTTTATTTTTACTCTCACTCAAAGACGCCTGAGAAGCACTTGGATCGACGCCCCTTCATGATATCGGCAACAGTGCCATCTCTACCAAACTTTACTCATATTTAAAACTTATCCCGGCAACACCGCATCGCCACTGGCGATCGCAGGATCATCCAGACATTCTTCTGGTATTCCCGGACGATAGATATAAACTTTTCTATTCAGGCAGTCAATTAACCAGCCTAGCTGTATACCAGGCTCCCTCATATATTCTGCCATTTTTTCAAGCAAAGGCTTAAGATTGTCCGAAGGGGACCTAAGTTCTATGACAAAATCTGGGCAAATCGGGGCAAACTGTTTCTGCTGTTCTGATGGTAGCGTATTCCATCGTTCAATTTTAATCCAAGAAGCATCAGGAGATCTGTCTGCACCTGTTGATAGCTTAAATCCAGTACTTGAGGAGAAAGCAATACCAGTTCCATCTGTATCTGTCCAGTTCATCAACTGTTGAATGATTCTGGCGTCTCTGTTGCCTGTTTCTGAACCAGTGGGCGGCATAATCGATATATCTCCAAATTTATTTCGCTCAATGCGTAAATCACGGTTAATTTGGCAGAACTCAAAAAACTGCTCGTCTGTCATTTGTAGTTCTGGTGGCATTTGCAACACAATTGGAGATGAAAGCATAATCAAGTATCTTATATTTTTCTATCCATAATCTTGCACTAAGGTTGCTTGTAAGGTGGATACCACATTCTTGGTTTTCTTAAACCTTAATTTTTCAGGTAGGCACCAATACCGTTCGGAATCTCAAATTTATTGATTAAGGCAGGCAGGGGTGATCTCGGAGAGTAAAGGTGCAGTTCGGGTAAGAACTAATTCCCCACTAACTCTTTCCTCCCCAGATCACCCCTGCTTCGCCTGCTTGTCCATTGGTAATAAATAATTATTCTTACTTCCTATTACCTATGAGCCCTAACTATGTAACTAGTGGTGCGTTTCATTAATTCTAAAGGGTGATAAAAGTTCGTAGTAAGCACTTTAGTGCTTAAAACTGAGCGATAAATCGCTCACTACAAACCCATCACAATTAATGAGACAGAGCACTAGCTTGAGTTAATTACTTGTTAGGTTGAGGAGTCATACGAAGGTAAGGCTTCACTTCCTGATACCCTTTGGGAAATTTCTGCTTCAACACTTCTGGATCTTTAAGTGAGGGAACAATTACACAATCATCACCATCTTTCCAGTCAGCTGGTGTGGCTACGCTGTGATTGTCTGTCAATTGCAGCGAATCAATCACCCGCAGAATTTCATCAAAGTTGCGTCCGGTGCTGGGTGGGTAAGTTAAGGTTAGACGCAGTTTCTTGTTGGGATCGATGATAAACACAGAACGGACGGTTACCGCTGCGTTGGCGTTAGGGTGGATCATGTCGTAAAGGTCAGAAACTTTACGATCTGAGTCTGCCAAAATAGGGTAATTGAGTGTGGTGTTCTGAGTTTCCTCAATGTCTCCCACCCATCCTTTATGAGATTCTACATCATCAACGCTGAGAGCTATAGCTTTGACATTGCGCTTGTCAAACTCTGGCTTCAGCTTGGCAACTTGCCCTAATTCAGTAGTGCAAACAGGTGTAAAGTCTGCGGGGTGCGAGAACAGCACTACCCAGCTGTCGCCTGCCCAATCGTAAAAATTTATGTCGCCGTGTGTGGAAGCCTGGTCAAAGTTCGGTACTGTATCACCTAAATGGAGAGCCATGTAATATTCCCTATGGTCTATAATTCGATTCGTATTCTACTTTGTCATCATGACATATGACTCCGGTTCTCCGATTGAGCTGTAGCTGTTTGATACAAAATTTTAAGTTATGCAATATTATATTAAGCGTCGAGACGTGCCGTCTGACAATTATTAAGATGATTAAGATTTGCTAAGCGAGCGGACGGTTTTGATTCAACGTAAGTTAGAACGAATTAAAAAACGGCAGGAGGCAGAGCAGGGAAGTCTTTTAGGTAAATATAAGCTGGATAGTCTTTAAGGATAAAAAGTCTACTTCAACTCTGCCTGAATCTGCGCGTTTTTGAGACGCGCAGGGTGGTTTAATAATCAGTAGGGGTAGGGTCAGGATTATTCGTTAAAAGGCAAGTCTATGACGGTAAACTTGAGCAGGCGTAAATTTCTCTTGTATAGTTCAGCTAGCTTCAGCACCAGTTTACTGCTCATAGCTTGCAATCAGAGCCAAACGACTACGCAATCAGCAACAGGGAGTAGTGGAGGGTTTAAAGTTGCGATCGCTCTTCCTGGAGTGATCACCGACAAAGCTTGGAATCAATCTGGTTACGAGGGCGTACAACTAATCAAACAAAAGCTTGGTGCCCAAACGACATTTGTGGAACAAATTGCACAAGCAGATCAAACCGAAGCCCTCTCAGATTTTGCTCGTCGAGGGCATCATCTCGTCATTGCCCATGGAGGACAATTTGATGCGGCTATTCAACAAGTTGCACCGCAATTTCCCCATACTTTCTTTGTGGGTGTCAATGGTGCTATAAGTGGTCCTAATATTGCAGCTTTACGAATAGATCACCTGCAAGCTAGCTATTTGTGTGGTATTATAGGTGCATTAACAACTAAATCGAATCACTTAGCATATATTGCCGGAGAAAAGTTTGAAGCCACTCAGCAAGAGTTACGAGGCTTAGAATTAGGCGCGAAATCTGTTAAACCTGATATTAAAATTAGCTCTGTATTTACAGGTGATTGGAATGATGTTTCCAAAGCAAAAGAAGCTACACTTGCCCTCACTTCTACTGGTGTGGACGTTGTCTATCAATGGTTAGATAATGCTTCACCTGTTGTCTTACAAACAGCAAGTGATAAAGGCATTTATGCTTTTGGGAATACAAAAGACCAATTAGAACTTGCACCCAAAGCCGTTTTAACTAGTGCTATCAAACGGCTAGATTTAGCAATAGCTTATTTAGCAGAACTTGCCCAGAAAAATCAACTTAAAGGTCAAATTTATACAATCGGTTTAGAAAAACCAGAGATCCTAAGTTTAGGAAAGTTCGGGACAATGGTTACCGAACAAATCAAACAAAAAGCTTTGAATACCAGACAGGAAATAATTTCTAAAAAAATCGTCTTTGAAAACTGTCAAGAGGGTGGACAAGCAACTCGATGTTTAAAAAGGTAGAAATATTCCATATAGCAATCATAAGTCATTTGTCGAATGCTCTCTCTCTCTTTCCTTGGCGCTCTTGGCGTCTTGGCGGTTCATCCAAAAACAATCACAACTCATTTAGAACCGCTATATAAATAAATTCTGTGATCTATTCCAAAGTCAATGTCATATTTACGCCTAGAAGAAATTACAAAACGCTTTGACTTACTTCTTGCTAATGATAACATTAACCTAAACATTGCTCAAGGAGAAATTCACGCAATCTTAGGTGAAAATGGTGCAGGTAAGACAACTTTAATGAACATCATCAGTGGTCTTACTCAGCCAGATAGTGGAAAAATATACCTGCAAGAAAAGTCAGTCAGAATCAGTTCGCCCAGTGAGGCAATTAAACTAGGCATTGGCATGCTTCATCAGCACTTCATACTGGTTCCTCAACTCACAGTGACAGAAAATATTATCTTGGGAACATTGGATCACTGGCGTTTAAATTTGAGGCAAAAACACAAAGAAATTGCCACACTCTCTCAGAATTATGGATTAGAAATTGACCCTACGGCTAAAGTTGGAAATTTGCCAGTAGGAGTGCAACAGCGTGTAGCAATTCTTAAGGTTCTCTATCGAAAAGCCAAGCTACTGATTCTCGATGAACCGACCGCAGTGCTGACGCCAAAGGAAGTAGAATTATTAATAAATATTCTCCGCCAGCTCGCAGCTAATGGACACACGATTATTTTCATTAGCCATAAATTACAGGAGGTTATGAAGCTGTGTGATGGGGTGACAGTTTTACGACGAGGAAAAGTTGTAGCAAATACAACAACAGAGAAAGCAACGCCTCAGCAATTAGCTGAATTGATGGTAGAGCGAGACGTGGCTTTAGAGTTGCATAAGTCTCCAGCATCCTTGGGAAAGGTGGTGTTATCAGTGCAGAGTTTGCAAGTTGCGCTGGAGAAAAGTATTGCTGTTCGCAATGTATCTTTCGAACTCCGAGCAGGAGAAGTTTTGGGGATTGCTGGTGTAGATGGTAATGGACAAAGAGAGTTAGCAGACGCTATCGCTTGTTTGCGGACTATCAAGCAAGGAAAAATTCAACTCAATCGGAAAAGTATTGGGTATATTCCAGAAGATAGACAAACAACTGGTTTGGTGTTGCAGTTGAGTATTGCTCAAAACCTTATTTTGAAAGCTTTTAAAAAATCTCCTTTTTGTTGTCGCTTTTTGTTACAGAGAGAAGCAATCAGAAACCATGCTCAGTCTGCTATGCAACTGTTTGATATTAGAGCGATCGCAGAAGATGTGAAGGTAAGTCAGCTGTCGGGGGGAAATCAACAAAAAGTTGTACTTGCAAGGGAACTTGCGGAAACACCCATGTTAATTGTCGCAATGCAACCAACGCGAGGGTTAGATGTGGGGGCAACGTTATCAATTCAGCAACGGTTATTGGCAGAACGCGATCGCGGTGCAGCTATTTTGTATATTTCGACTGAGTTGGAGGAGATAATGGCAATGAGCGATCGCATTGCGGTGATGTATGAAGGTGAGTTTGTAGCTATTTTGGATACTCAAAAAACGACGCTTGAGGAGATTGGATTTTTTATGGGTGGGGGAAACAGATGAACATCATTCGGATTCGCCCTGTTATACAGCCAATTCTATCACCACTGATTGCGATCAGCTCTGCGTTGCTAGTTGGTGCTCTTTTGATTGCAATAGCTGGGGCAAGTCCGATCACAGCCTACACTGCTTTGTTTCAAGAATCTCTGTTTAGCTATTTTGGGTTTGGTAATACACTGGCTAAGATGACACCAGTATTGTTAACTAGCTTAGGTGTGTTGGTTGCTCTGCGTGCTGGGCAATTTAATATTGGTGGGGAAGGACAAATTTACCTTGGTGCTTTAGGAAGTGCTGTGGTTGGGTTATATATTCACTCAATACATCCTTTGATTCATATCCCGTTGGCACTTTTCGCAGGGTTTGTGTTTGGTGCCGTTTGGGGTTTTATTCCTGGTTATCTCAAAGCGATACGAGGTGTTAATGAAGTTATTACCACTCTGCTGCTGAACTACATAGCAATAAATTTAGTGAGTTATCTAGTTCAACATCCTTTGCAGGAAGCAGGTGCGCCTAGCCCTTATTCGCCACTCATTGCTAAAGAAGCTCAATTACCAATTATTTTACCGGGGAGTCTTGCCCATGCTGGAATACTATTGGGGTTAGTCGCCGCCTCCCTTTTGTGGGTACTACTTGTGCGATCGCCTCTTGGCTATCAAATTTCTGCGGTTGGGTTTAATCCGATTGCTTCTCGTTACGGTGGTATTTCTGTTGAACGAACAATCATGTTGGTGATGGGTTTAGCAGGTGGTTTGGCTGGTTTAGCTGGTGCGTGTGAGGTGATGGGGTTGAAATATCGGCTGTTTGAGGTGGTTTCTTCTGGTTACGGGTTTGATGCGATTGCGATCGCCTTTCTCAGTCGAGGTAGCGTTTTGGGTGTCGTTTTAAATTCTCTCTTCTTTGCTGCTTTGAGGAGTGGAGCAAATGTTATGCAGCGTAGTGCGGGGGTACCGATCACTGTGATTTATGCAATTCAAGGTTTAACTGTGCTATTTATTGCCATTAGTCTTGCAGTGGAATATCGAAAGAGTTAGTAATTGGTTAGAAGGAATTGGAAGAGTGAGAAGCTTTGATGGCTGACGAAGGCTAAATACCAGATAATGTTAGACAAAGACTCGCTAGGAAAAGGAAGATGGCTGTTATAACAATTAATATTACAGAGCAGCAACTGCAAAAATTACAGGAATTAGCGCAAAGGTTGGATATCTCTACTGAAGAATTGTTATCTGCCTCTCTAGAAGATTTGTTAAACTCCCCAAAAAATGAGTTTAAAGACGCCGCTAGTTATGTACTGCGAAAAAATGCTGAACTTTACCACCGATTGGCATGATTCGCTACTTGACACTTGTTGAAGTTGTCGAAGTTCACCGCCAGATTATCTCGCAGTCTGGTGGCGCGTTGGGTATTCGAGACTTGGGTGCTTTAGAATCTGCAGTGGCTCAACCTCGTATGACTTTCGGCGGTGAGGATCTGTACCCTTAAATTTAATTAGTTGAGAATAAACTTTCATTCTTCCTCTCTACAAAAGACAAATAACAGTGACTAATTTCTTTTCTGATTATCTGGTTTCCAGTCTTCGTCTTGCGGTACCTTTAGCTTTTGCTGCACTGGGAGGACTTTACTCAGAACGTTCAGGGGTACTAAACATCGCTTTGGAAGGAATGCTCTTAACTGGGGCTTTTACGAGTGCTGCTGCTACTTTTTATACAAATAATCCTTGGATAGGTATCCTTGCAGCTTTCGTAAGTGGAGGATTAGTGGGGTTACTTCACGCGTTCTTATCTGTCAGTTTGCGGGTTGAGCAATTGGTTTCTGGGTTAGCAATTAATCTTGTAGCAGCTGGAGTAACATCGTTTCTCGCACGG